>JAVHVH010000132.1:0-25580 GCA_032160665.1 Pseudonocardiales bacterium | reverse complement strand
GGTCCCAGCCGCGGACGTGGTCGAGGTAGGCCTCCTCCAGCACAGCCGCCTCCCACCCGCGCTCGCGGAAGCCGGTCTCCTTAAACCGCAGCAGCGTGCCGTCGCCGGACGGAACGAGGTCGAAGGTCACCAGGAACGAGTTCGCCTCGGTGGCCGGGCCTTCGTCGTACGCCCAGCGGAACGCGAACCGGCGGGGCGGGTCAGCCGCCAAGACAGTGAGCGGCACAATCGCCGCGTCGGGTGCCGTCGGGTCGCCGAAGGTGATCGCGCCAGTGGCGCCGGGGACCGGGTCGAGCTCGGCGCCGTCGGGCCACCATTCGCGCAGGTGCTCGGGAGAGCTGATCACCTCGTAGACCACCTCGGGGGTGGCGTCAATGCGGAGCTCCCGCTCGATGCTTCCGTACTCCATGTGACCCTCCTGGCCTCAACGCAACCGACGGTTGCACGTCAGCAGCCTATCCGGCACACCTCACTAACGCAACCTTTCGTTGCGCAAGCGGTTTCGGACGGCTCCCGGGCTCCGAATTGGACCCGCTACCGCATCCCACGAACCGAACCCGACAGCGCCACCGCCTCAGACGACGGCGACCCCTCGGTTCGCACACTAGGCAACCTGGTGGGCGTTACTGGGATCGAACCAGTGACCGCTCGGGTGTAAACCGAGTGCTCTTCCGCTGAGCTAAACGCCCCGTCCGTCGTGGGTCACGGCGGCGCCGCTCAGGGTACTAGGACCGTCTCAACCGGACCCCGTACCGTGATTTCCGTGCTGAGGACGTTGCGCCAGCCGCGGTATGCGGCGCTGAGCGCGCTGATGGTGGTCGTCGCCATCGTCTGCGTCGCCGCTGGCACGTGGCAGATCGCCCGGTTCGACCAGAAGGTTCACGAGAACGACGCGCTGCGGGGCAACGCCAACGCGCCCGTTGCGCAGATCGCCGTAATCCTTCCGCTCGTCGGGCACGGCGCGGCGCCATCGACCAACTCGGTGGAGTTCCGGACGGTTCGCGTCACCGGGACCTACGACGTCGCAGCGCAGTCGCTGGTGCGCAGCCGGACCGTCGGCGACGAGACCGGATACCTCGTCCTGACCCCGTTGCGCACGTCGGGCGGGACGCTGCTCGTCGTGCGCGGCTTCATCGCGCAGCCCGCCTCGGGCGGCGTCCCGGTCGCCAACCCTCCCCCGACCGGCGCGGTGACCGTCACCGCGCGGGTGCAGGCCCCGGAGTCCCGGCAGGATTACGCCGCCGACCTCTCCGATCACCAGGTCGAGTCGATCAACCCGGGCCAGCAGGCGTCGCGGCTGGGCGTCCCCCTCTTCAACGGTTACGCCCAGCTCGTGGCCCACCAGCCCGGCACCGCGGGTCTGAAGGCGATGCCCGGGCCGGACCTGTCCAACCCGGCCGGCGGCGCACTCGAACCGCAGCACTTCGCCTACGTCATCCAGTGGTACCTCTTCGCGATCCTCGCGTTGGCCGCGCCGTTCGCGATGGCCCGGGCCGAGACCAAACATCAGCCGGTCCCACAGCAGTTCGACGACGAGACCACGCCGACGCCGACCACCCCGCACGAACGCACCGCCGAAGAGCTCCGCGCCGCCAAGCTGGCCGACCGCTACGGCCGGGTCCGCTAGTGGACGCCGCCGCCTGGGACGAGCGCTACCGCAGCCTCGACAGCGTGTGGGGCGCCGCGCCGAACCGGTTCGTCGAGCAAGAGCTGTCCGACCTTGCACCCGGGCGGGCGCTCGACCTCGCGTGCGGCGAGGGACGCAACGCGATCTGGCTGGCTTCGCTCGGGTGGCAGGTGATCGGCGTCGACTTCTCCGCCGTGGCACTCGAGAAGGCCCGGGCCGGCGAGCGCCACGGCCCGCCTGTCACCTGGACCGTCGCCGACGCCACGACCTACCACGCACCGGAGCCCGTCGACCTCGCGCTGCTGTGCTACCTGCAGGTCGACACACCCACCCGGCGCGCAGCGGTCACCAACGCCGCAGCAGCGCTGGCCCCTGGCGGCACGCTGCTCGTCGTCGCCCACGATGCCCGCAACATCGCGGACGGAACCGGCGGGCCGCAGGATCCGACCGTGCTGTACACCGCCACCGATATCGCGACCGATCTGGCCGACACCGATCTCGTCGTCGAGCGAGCTGATGAGGTCTTCCGCCCGGTCGACGGAGCCGACCGGCCGGCTATCGACGCCCTGTTCCGGGCCCACCGCCCGGCGTGACGCCGACGGGCGTCACAAGGCTTTGACGGCCGCCTGCCAGGCGGCCGGATCGCGTCCTACGCCGGGGCTGTTCATCTCGGCGAACCGGACGATGCCGGCCTTGTCGACGAGGAACGTGCCGCGGTTGGCGAAGCCGGTCTTTTCGTTGAAGACGCCGTAGGACTTCGCGACTCCCCCGTGCGGCCAGAAGTCCGACAGGAGCGGGAACTCGTAGCCCTCGCGCTCGCTGAAGATCTTGTGTGCGTACGCCGAGTCGACGCTGATCGTTACCGTCTGAAGGTCGTCGTTCTGGAAGGTATCCAGCTCGTCGCGCACCTTGCACAGCTCGTCGGTGCAGATTCCGGTGAACGCGAGCGGGTAGAAGATCACCAACACAGCCTGCTTGCCCCGGAACGATGCGAGATTGACCTCTTCGTTGTTCTGGTCGCGCAGCGTGAAGTCGGGCGCCTCGTCGCCGACTTCGATCATCGTTTGCCTCCGGAGGACTTCCGCCCAACCAGGCGCGCGGCGGCCCACTCGTGTCCGACGGTGGCGATGGAGGTCTGCGAGAGCCCGGCGATCGAGGCGGCCTCGGCGATGTCGGAAGGTTCGACGTAGTTGTCCCGGCCGCGCTTGGGCGTGAGCAGCCAAATGTAGCCGTCGTCGGCGAGCGGTGCGATCGAGTCGACCAGGATGTCGGTCAAATCGCCGTCGCCGTCGCGGTACCAGAGGAGCACGACGTCGACGACCTCGTCGGTGTCCTCGTCGACCATGTCCTCGCCGGTCAGCTCCGCGACGTCGTCGCGCAGCGCGTCGTCCGCGTCGTCGTCGTACCCGGACTCCATCACGATCATGCCGGCCTTGAGACCCAAGCGCTCGGCGATCCCCGTCCCGGACGGGGGGGTCGGGCTCACAACGACATCCTCCTCGAACAACGCGTGCAGTTTTCAGTAATCCTGCAGTACCTGGCGGTAACTCTCTTACCGACCCTAGCGGCACGCAAGGGTGTTGACTGGTGGACGAGGTGTTGCCACAAGCACAGAAGTAAGGAGTTCGCGTGACCCGCGACCGGTTCAGCATCATTACGGACGGCTTACCCAACCAGCTGCCCGATATCGACCGTGACGAGACCAGGGAATGGTTGGAGTCCCTGGATGCCGCTATCGACTCCGACGGCCGCCAGCGCGCCCGTTTCCTCATGCTCAAGCTGCTCGAACGAGCCCGGGAACGCCAGGTCGGCGTGCCCGCCCTCCGGAGCACTGACTACATCAACAGCATCCCGCCCGAGCGGGAGCCGTGGTTCCCCGGCGACGAACACATCGAGCGACGCATCCGGGCGTACATCCGCTGGAACGCAGCGATCATGGTGTCCCGGGCCAACAAGACGGTCGGCGTCGGCGGGCACATCGCCACGTACGCCTCGGCCGCCTCGCTGTACGAGGTGGGGTTCAACCACTTTTTCCGCGGCAAGGACAGCTCCACGGCTCAGGGCGAGCCGGCCGCGGGCGACCAGGTCTACTTCCAGGGCCACGCGGCGCCCGGCATCTACGCCCGCGCCTTCCTCGAGGGTCGGCTGACCGAGGACCACCTCGACGGCTTCCGGCAGGAGAAGTCCCATGCACCGCTGGGCCTGTCGTCCTATCCCCACCCTCGGCTCATGCCCCAGTTCTGGGAGTTCCCGACCGTCTCGATGGGCCTCGGCCCGATCAGCGCCATCTACCAGGCCCGGTTCAACCGCTATCTGAGCGCGCGCGGCTTGGCCGACACGGCCAACTCCCACGTCTGGGCGTTCCTCGGCGACGGCGAGATGGACGAGGTCGAGTCGCTCGGCGCCATCGGCGTGGCGGCGCGCGAGGAACTCGACAACCTGACGTTCGTCATCAACTGCAACCTCCAGCGCCTGGACGGCCCGGTCCGCGGCAACGGCAAGATCATTCAGGAGCTCGAGACGTACTTCCGCGGCGCGGGATGGAACGTCATCAAGGTCGTCTGGGGCCGCGACTGGGACCCGCTGCTCGCCCGCGACGCTGACGGGGTGCTCGTCAACCAGATGAACGCCACCCCGGACGGGCAGTACCAGACGTACACGGTCGAGAGCGGCGAGTACATCCGCAACCACTTCTTCGGCGGCGACCCGCGGCTGCGCAAGATGGTCGAGGACCTCTCCGACGACGACCTGCGCAAGCTGTCGCGCGGCGGGCACGACTACCGCAAGGTCTACGCGGCCTTCGAGGCGGCGCGCGCCCACACCGGGCAGCCGACGGTGATCCTGGCCAAGACCGTTAAGGGCTGGACGCTGGAGTCCTTCGAGGGTCGCAACTCGACGCACCAGATGAAGAAGCTGACGAAGGCCGACCTCAAGGCGTTCCGCGACCGGCTCTACCTGCCGATCTCGGACGAGGCGCTCGATGCCGACCTGCCGCCGTACTACCACCCGGGCGAGAAGTCCGACGAGATCCAGTACATGAAGGAACGTCGCGCGGCGCTCGGAGGCGCGTCGCCCAAGCGGGTCGTGCGGGCCAAGCCGCTGCCCGACCCCGGCGAGAAGGTCTACGCCGAGTTCCGCGCGGGGTCCGGCAAGCAGCAGGTGGCGACGACGATGGCCACCGTCCGGCTGTTCAAGGACCTGATGAAGGACAAGGAGATCGGGCCCCGATTCGTCCCGATCATCCCCGACGAGGCGCGCACGTTCGGCCTCGACGCGATCTTCCCGACAGCGAAGATCTACTCGCCGCACGGGCAGGAGTACGAGGCCGTCGACCGCGACATGTTGCTGTCCTACAAGGAGTCCACGACCGGCCAGATCCTGCACGAGGGGATCTCCGAGGCCGGCTCGATGGCGTCCCTGATCGCGGCCAGCACGGCGTACGCCACGCACGCAACGCCGATGATCCCGTTCTACATCTTCTATTCGATGTTCGGGTTCCAGCGCACCGGCGACCAGTTCTGGCAGCTTGCCGACCAGCTCGGCCGCGGTTTCGTGCTGGGCGCCACCGCCGGCCGGACGACGCTGACGGGCGAGGGTCTCCAGCACGCCGACGGGCACTCGTTGCTGCTGGCGTCGACCAACCCAGCCTGCATCGCGTATGACCCGGCGTGGGCCTATGAGGTCGCGCACATCGTGCGGGCCGGCCTGAAGCGGATGTACGGCATCGGCGCCTTCGACAGCGCCGAGGTCAGCGACCACGACGTCTTCTACTACCTGACGATCTACAACGAGCCGCTGGTGCAGCCGAAGGAGCCCGACGACCTGGACGTCGACGGCCTGCTCCGCGGGCTGTACCGCTACTCGCGGGCCGCCGACAGCAACGGTCGGCCGCGGGCTCAGCTGCTCGCGTCCGGCGTCGCCGTGCCGTGGGCACTCGACGCGCAGCGGATGCTGGCCGAGGAGTGGGGTGTCGATGCGGACGTGTGGTCGGTGACGTCCTGGAACGAGCTGCGCCGCGACGCCGTCGAGTGCGAGGAACGCGCCTTGATGAATCCGGGCACCGAGGGCCCGGTGCCGTTCGTGACCGAGCGGTTGACGGACACGCCGGGTCCGGTGGTGGCGGTGTCGGACTTCATGCGGGCGGTCCCGGACCAGATCTCGCGGTGGGTGCCGAACGAGTACGTCTCGTTGGGGACGGACGGCTTCGGCTTCGCCGACACCCGCGGCGCGGCCCGGCGGTACTTCCACGTGGACGCGCAGTCGATCGTGGTCGCCGTGCTCGAGCGGCTGGCCCGGCGCGGCGAGGTCAAGGCCGAGGTGCCCCGCGAGGCGTTCGACCGCTACCGGCTCGACGACGTCCGGGCCGCGGGCGCGGGCACGATCGGCGGCGACGCCTGACCCCGCACGGAGCCGGCCGCTAGGGCGGCGCGCTGTCGCCGAGTCGCTGGGCGGCAGCGATCCAGGCCGCGGCGTCCTCCTCGCTCGGCCGGAACCCGTCATCGTCCTTGCGGCGCTTGGCCGCGGTCGCGTAGCGGCGCCCGAGCGCGGCCGGCTTGAGCTGGGCGAGGGCCGCGACATCGGTGATGCCTGCGTCGTAGAGCACGGCGGCCTTGAGCCGGTCGAGGCCGGGCACGGTGAGCAGGCCGGCCAGCAGGGTATAGCGACCGAGCGTGTCGCGGTCGACCCCGAGCAGACTGATCAGGTTGGCCGTCGAGGTGCTCCGCGTCGCGATGCGTTGGAACGACCCGACGGTCGTGACGTGGGCCCGGCGCAGCGATGCCACCTGGTCGTCGGAGAGGCCGTCGATCGCATCGATGCTCAGGTCGACCGTGCCGGTGCCGGCGGCGACGCTGTCGGCTGACGGTTTGGGCACCGGCACCACGGTGATGCTGACCGTCGAGAGAGCAGCGGCGTTGACCTCCTCGCCGGGCGAGACGAAGCGCAGGCCGATCGTGCCGAGCGGCGTGACGTCGACGTGGACCTTGCTCTCCAGCGAGAACTCCCGCACACCGAAGTTGGACACCGAGTTGCCCATGGTGGCCAGCCGGTCCTGGAGCACGTCGAGCGAGTGCTGCATACCCGCCGCGAAGTCATCGGTCGACCGCGGCGGGTTCTGCAGCTCGGCGATCTTGGCGGTCAGCGCCGCGTTCTCGCTCTGCAGATGACCCACCTGCGCGCGCAGCACCTCGACGACGCGCTCGAGGTTCTTGGTCGAGCCCACGTCGGTCGGGTCGGCGCCGACCAGCGGGGTGAACAGGCCGGGCTGGCCGGCGATGGTCACGATCTGGTCCGCGCCAACGCGCTGGATGTCGAGCCGATCCGCCGCCGTCAGCGTGATGGCGGCTCGGCGCTCGGGGGTTACGTCGGCGATGTCGGCACCTCCGGGTCGTGGGGCTGGACCGGGGACGGGATGAAGCGTTGCGGAGCAAGCGCGACCCTAACCCGGGTGCCGGTCGAAGCCGAATACCCGAACAGGCCCGCCGTGACCGGATTCAGGGTTCGGCACAGCAGGTGGGTCTCGGCCGCGCGATCGGCGGTGGCCGCGCGGCGCACGACCTCCGACGAGAGCTGAATGTCCACGCTCACCGAGTCGAACGCGTACCACAGCGGAGGCATCACGAGACTGCCCGGCGGCGAAGCCAGGTAGCTCTCCGCCTTCTGGCGAGCGTGCTCGTCGAGCACGTCCTGGGCGTCAACGACGGCCCGGACCGCACCGGCCAGCAGCACGCCGAGTTCGGCCTGCTGCGTGCCGTCGGACGGGGCCGGTGCGGTCAGGTCGCCAGGCACGTCAGAAGGTGACGGTCGTGGACTCGCCGACGATGCCCTTGCGCACGCTGACCACGAAGTCGACCGGCGTCCGATCGGGCGCGTCGCCGACGAACTGGCGGCTCAGCACAATGGTGACCGCGCCGGTGCCGTCCGTGGTGGTGCCGGCCTTGTACGACCACGCGACACCTTGGCTGTCGATCGCCAGCTCCTTGCCGCTGATCGGGGTGCCGTCGGCCTTGGTGAAGGTGATCACGACTTCCATCGTCCGGGACGTGGCCGGAGCGCCGACATCGGCGATCGGGCCGCCGTCGATCGAGATCCGTGGACCCACGATCGCCTGCCGAGGCTTCGGCACCCCGATGTCGTGGCGTGGCTCGAGCACCGCGTTCATCCGCAGCAGACCGACGGACTGCTCGATGCGGAAGTTCGTGTCGACGTGCGCCTGGCTGTCGTCGTACTGGAAGTTGTTGTAGCCGGCCCCGAAGATGATGCCGATGCCGGCCTGCCCCGAGGTGTCGGTCGACGTGTTGGTGTGGGTGTCGGTCGAGCTGGTGGTGGCGAACTGGCTCGCGGTGAAGCGTCCCTGCAGCCGGACCTGCGTCCACTGGTAGAGGACGGGGTCGACGAAGTCGATCAGCGGCAGCTGCTGCGTGAACGTCTTCTCCCCCGTCACGTTGCCGTTGTCGTCGTAATCCAGCTCCTGGACCGCGATGACGTCGACCAGCGTCTTGGCCAGCGCGCTGGTCGAGTCCGCGGCAGTCTTGTTGAGCTTCGTCTGGGTGTCGGCTACGGCCTTGCCGGTGAGCTTCACCAGGTCGCCGAACGCCAGACCGGCGTTCTCGAGCTGCCCGCTCACGTCTGTGTTTGCCATGGGTCTGTCCTCCGTGATTCAGATCGTGAGAGTGAAGGCTTGGGCGAGGCCGCCGAGGCGGACGCTCACCGGCACCTTGGCCGGCCCCGTCCCCGCGTTGGGAACGTTGCGGGTGATCGTGACCAGGATCTGGCCGTTGGCGTTCGTGGTGCTGCCGGTGAAGCCCGCAGTGGACGAGAAGCTCGTCCGCAGTGGACCCGCGTCGACGGTGATCGCCTTGTTCGGGTTCGGATCCCCGGCCGCCTTGAGCACCGACACCAGCACGTCGATCGAGCGGTTGATCCCGGCACCGGCCACCGCGACCTCCTTGACCGCGCCCTGGGAGAACACGATCTGAGGCCCGACCGAGATCTGCGCCGGGATCGGGAACTTGCCCGTCTGCCTGGGCGCGAGGGTCGCGTCGATGCGCACCTCGCCGGCCGACCAGCTGGCTTCCTGCTGGTGCGACTGGCTGAAGCTCTGCTGGTTGTCGTAGTCGTAGTCGTAACCGATGCCGACGAAGCCCCAGAAGAGTCCGACACCACCCACTCCGCCGCCCTGTTGGCGGGCGTGGAACGTCAGGCCGTCGCTCTCGGAGAACGCGCCGACGGAGAGGTCCATCGACAGTGCGACCCGCTTCCACTCGTGGATCGTCGGCATGAAGAAGTTGAGGACGGACAGGTCGGTGCTGACCAGTTCGGTCTGTGCGGGGTCGGGCTCGCCGTCGTCGTTGAGGTGCTGGATGACGTCGGTCACGACCGTGATCTTGGTGCTGGCGAGATCGTGGACGGTGTCGATGACGCCCTTGTCGAGCGCGGCCTGTGAGTCGGCCACGCCCACGCCGACCGCGGCGAGGACCTCTCCGAACGTCGGCGCCACCGTCCGCAATTGGCCGCTGACGTCGGCACCGAGCGGCGACGTGCCGAGCCCGATCGGCAGGTTGACGTCGAGGGTCTCAGCGGTGACTGGAGTGGTGCGGGTCGGGGCCGGGACCACTCCGGCCTCGGTCGTCGCGGCCCTAGTGACAGGGCGGGTTGTCGTCCGCGGGCGCTCGGCAGTGCGCGTGCGCGCCGTTGCTTTGCGCGGTCGACTTCTGGTGTCGGCCATGGGCTTTCTCCTTTGGGGATGGGGTCACGTGGTCGTCCGGGTTCGGACGACCAAACTGAAGGGCTGCGGACCGGCCGGCACGTTGGCGCCCGTGACTGCGAGCTTCCAGGTCCCGGAGTCAAGTCCGCCCACATCGATCACCTCGACGGAGTTGACGCGATCGGGTCCGCCGGGCTTCGTCGGCTGACCGGGCAGGTGGTTGCCCCAGATCGGCGAGGCGACCCCCGGGCCGGCGAGGCTGAGGTCGAGGTCGTTGATCAGGTGCTCGCCGGGCGCGTCGTACCAGCACAGCACCGCCCGCAGCCGACCTCCGCGCGGAAGGTGCACCGAGTACGTGCGGGTCCGGCCGGTGTCCAGGGCGGCCGGCGTCGTCGAGTCGGACAGGATCCGCACCTCGTCGCCGGCCGTCCCACCGGGCAGGCAGCCGCCCAGGTCGACGCGGCCGTGGCCGGCGATGGAGCGGTCCTCGGCGGCAGTGCCGTCACGGGCGAGGACCGGCGCAGCGCCCAGGATCACCAGCGCTTTCAGCGTCGGCCCCGACGGCGCGCGCCCGTGTCGAGCCGCGCGCCAGGCCTGGCGCAGCAGCGCGCAGACCCCGCCGGCGACGGCCACCGCGACCGACGTCCCGCCGTCGACCATGTAGTGCGGCGACGGCGAGACCAGGCCCCATCCCCTGCCCGTCGCCAGGGAGGATCGGGGCCCGACGATGTCGGTGCCGGGTGCGCAGACGTCGGGCTTGATCCGTCCGTCGGCGGTTGGCCCGGCCGAGGAGAGCAGCGCCATCCGGTCCGGCTGCCCGGCCACCGGATCGGCCCGGTCCATCGCGTTGGCGAAGACCCGCCCTTCGGACTGCAGCTGGGCCCAGGTGCCGAAGAAGCCGATCGCGGCCGATCCCTCCGTCGCGCCGACCGTGAGTACGTTCTTGGCGGTACCGGGAGACTCGAGCGACGCGGCATCGATGCGGCGGTTGCCGTCCGCGTCGCGTCCCTCGTTGCCGGCCGCGAACAGCACGAGCGCTTGGCGGTGTTCGTGCAGGAACAGGTCGGCCTCGTAGCTGTCGTTGTCATAGGCGCCGTGCGCGGACGTGCCCCACGCATTGACGTGCACCCGCGCGCCGAAACCGTGGCTCCTCAGGAACAGCTCGCGCAGATCGGTCGGGCGCCCAGCCAGCGTGAAGGTTGAGCGCCCGACCCCGGCGTGACCGGGAGCGACGTCCACCCACTGCTCCAGGGCGTGGAAGACGAGACGGGCTTTGGGCGCAACGCCGCGTTGGACGCCGCCGCTCGCGGCGCCGTCACCGAGCACCACGCCCGCAACGTAGGTGCCGTGCCCGCTCGACGTGTCCGCCGGCCCGTCGTCGGCGCCCGGGTTCGTGAGGAACGGCGTCCAGGACGGGTTGATCGGCCACGACACGATCTTCTTCACGCGGCCCGCAATGTCCGCGGTCAGCGTGCGGACGTCGCCGGTGTCCAGCCCGGTATCCGCCACTGCGACGATCTCCCCGCGACCGTCCAGCGTCGGCAACCACGAGCCGTCGACGGCGGCGGCGGCGATGTCGGCGGCGAGACCGGTGTGTGCCGCTCGCGGCAGCCGCGGGCGCTCGACGACCTTGACCCCGAGCAGTTCGCGGATCGGGCTGGGGTCCGTGGCCCAGTCGATGCGCACCTTCGCGTGCGACTGGTCGAGGACCGTGACCCCCAGACCCTCGAGTTGCCCGACGACTTGGATCCGGTCCTCGCTCGAGAAGCACACGACATCGAGCCAGCGTCGGCCCGGTCCACTCCGCGGCCGCCCGTGGCCCCGGTCGCAGTGCAGCTGGGCGTAGGGCACGAAACCGGCGACGAACGGGAGCGCAGCGAGTCGGTCCGCCGCACCGGGTTCCGCGAGCGTGGCGCACAGGCCGGACGGAGGACACCAGAACTCGATATGGGCGCCGGCCCGCGCAATCTCGTCCGGCCAGGCAGCGGCGATCGGCCACGCCAACCGCGCGATGATTCGGGGTCCGACACCGGTCCTCGTGCCGCCGTGCGGCACGCGGACGGCTCGCCCGTTGACCCATACGTGCGCGCCGCCAGCGGACATGAATCCCCCGCAAAGATCACAAGACCGGCTTTCGGCGCGATCATGGCACGGGTCGGCCCGCGGATCATCATTCCTGGCACGACATGACCGATCGCCGTTCGTGGACGGCTCAGAACGTCCCAGGGCGTCGGGCACACCAGCCAGGAGTCGCAGGCATCGCCCCTGATACGTCCCTACCTGATCGCCGCCGCGATCAGCGGTGCGATCGCCCGGTAGGCCGCCGGGTTGAGATGCAGCGTGTCGTCGGTCCAGGTCATGCTCGACAGCGTCGGCGTGAGGTCGAGCCAGCTGTGGCCCCGTGCGGTGACGAGGGCCGACAATCCCGCGTTCAGCTGCGCCGCGGCCCCCTCGTGCCCGGGCACCGGGGGCACGGACAGGAACGTGGCGGCGCAACCCGGCTGCTCGGCGATGCGGTCCAGCACCCGCCCCGCGGCGTCAAGCGAGTCGGCCAGCGGAACGCCGAAGTACACGTCGTTCGAGCCGATCATGATCACCAGGAGCGGGGGATGCTCGGCCAACACCAGGTCGAGCCAGTCCAACAGGTTGGCGATCCGGGCGTGGCCCAGGCCGCGGTTGCGGTAGGGCAGGTCGAGCATCTCGAGCAGCGGCGCGTACTCGACCTGGGAGTCACCGACAAACGTGATCAGCCCCTGGCGGCCGGGCAGGAACCGGGCGCGGGCGATCCCGGCGAAATCCGGAAGCTCCGGCGCTCGCCCGGCCAGCTTCTGCGCGATCACCCGCAGCCCCATCACCCGGACCTTCAGGGCGACGAGGGCAAGCAGCGCCGCGTTCAGGCTCATCGACGCGATCAGGGGACGGGACGCACGGGGCATGGGCGACATCGTCCCCTGAACGGGTCAGTAGCGCGCGCCGACCACCTGGTTGCCCAGCGCGTCCAGCTCGGCGAGGTCGGCGGGGCTGAGCTTGACGTCGAGGGCGCCGACGTTCTGCTCGAGCCACTTGATCCGCTTCGTGCCGGGGATCGGGACCACCGAGACACCGAGGCGATCGGACTGCTGGCGCACCCAGGCGAGCGCCACCTGGGCCGGCGCGACGCCCAGCCGCTCGGCCACCGCAGCCACACCGTCGGCGATCTTCTGGTTGGCGTCGCCCGCTTCCCCTGCGAAGCGCGGGTTCCGCGCCCGGAAGTCGTTGGCGCCGAACGCCGAGCGATCCAGGGTGTTGGTCAGGAACCCGCGGCCGAGCGGGGAGAACGGCACCAACCCGACCCCCAACTCGCGCATGGCATCGACGACCGTCGTCTCCGGATCACGTGTCCAGATCGAGTACTCGCTCTGCACCGCCGCGATCGGGTGGACGGCGTGCGCGCGGCGCAGCTGCGCCTCGTCCACCTCGGACAGCCCGAGGTGCAGCACCTTGCCCTGCTGGACGAGCTCGGCCATCGCGCTGACGGTCTCCTCGATCTCGGCATCCTCCGGCGGGCGGTGCGCGTAGTACAGGTCGACGTGGTCGACCCCGAGCCGGTGCAGCGAGTCCTCGCACGACTGCCGCACGTACGCCGCGGTGCCCCTGATCCGCCGGCGGTCCCACCCCTCGGTCGTGTCGATGCCGAACTTGGTGGCCAGCTGCACCCCGTCGCGCCGGTCGTGCAGCGCTCGGCCGACGAGCACCTCGTTGTGGCCGGCGCCGTAGACGTTCGCGGTGTCCAGGAACGTGACCCCGAGCTCGAGCGCGCGATGGATGGTGGCGATGGACTCGTCCCAGTCGCCCGGGCCGTAGCTCTGGCTCATGCCCATGCAGCCGAGACCCAGCGCGGAGGTGGTCAGGCCGCCAAGCTGTGCTGTCGGAATTGTCATGAGTCGACGATAACCACGAGCAGCACGCCGTCGCCGCTGACCGCCAGCGCCTCATCAGCCCGCACCGAGTCTCCGGGCCCCAGCTCGTGCCCGGCGACCGTGAACCGGCCCGCGCCCAGGAAGGCATGCACCGCCGCCCCGCGCACCCGCTCGTCCCGGCACGAGCGCAGCACTGTGAACCGGCCGGCACTCAGCGTCAGCGGCGGATGGGCCAGGTCGTAGCCGGGGACGTCCTCGTCGGACAGCAGCCAGATCTGGACGAAGTGCAGCGGCGCGGATTCCGACGCGTTGCGCTCGCTGTGCTCGATGCCGGTGCCCGCGCGCTGGTACTGCGCCTGGCCGGGCACGACGACGCGGGTCCGGCCGGCCGCGTCCTCGTGGCGCAACGATCCGTCGAGCACCCAGGTGACGAGTTCGACGCGCGCGTGCGGGTGCCGCTCGAAGCCGAACCCCGGATCGACGAGGTGCTCGTCGCAGGCGACGACCGGGCCGAACGACACGTTGCCCGGGTCGTAGTGCGCGCCGGAGGAGAACGAGTGCCACGAGGTGATCCCGGGCTGGTCGGTGCGGAACCGGTCCCCGGCCCGACGGACCTCGATCACGGCCGGACGGAGTGGTCGGCGGTCCAGGCCAGCAGATCGGCCCTGGCCCAGCTGTTGACGATCGACTCGACCGGGACGCCGCAGCGCGCCGCACGCTCGCACCCGTGGGGCTGCCAGTCCAGCTGACCGGGCGCGTGCGCGTCGGTGTCGATCGACGTCAGGCAGCCGGCCTCGACCGCCAGCCGCAGCAGCCGCTTGGGCGGGTCGAGCCGCTCCGGCCGGGAGTTGATCTCGACCGCCACCCCGAACTGCGCGCACGCGGCGAAGACGATGTCGGCGTCGAATTGCGACTCCGGCCGGGTGCCCCGGCCGCCGGTGACCAGCCGCCCCGTGCAGTGACCCAGCACGTCGGTGTGCGGGTTGGCGACCGCGGCCACCATCCGCGGGGTCATCTCGGCGGCGGGCATCCTCAGCTTGGAGTGGACGCTGGCCACGACAAGGTCGAGCCGGGACAACAGCGACGGTTTCTGGTCGAGGGTGCCGTCGTCGAGGATGTCCACCTCGATCCCGGTCAGGATCCGGAACGGCGGGCCCCCGTCGGCCGCGAACTCGTCGTTCAGGCCGGCCACGACGTCCAGTTGCTTCTCCAGCCGCTCGGCCGACAGCCCGTTGGCTACCGTCAGCCGGGGCGAGTGATCGGTCAGCACGACGTAGTCGTGGCCCAGGGCGCGGGCGGTCTCGGCCATCTCGCGGATCGGTGAGCCGCCGTCGGACCAGTCCGAGTGTGTGTGGCAGTCGCCGCGCAGGGCGCGGCGGATGGCGCTCGTCGCCTCGTCCAGCGGGGTGTCCTCGGTGGCCTGAAGGCGGCGCAAGTAGACCGGCTCCTCCCCGGCCAGCGACTCGGTGACGCACCGGGCGGTGACGTCGCCGATCCCGCTCAGCTTCTGCAGCGTCCCCTCCGCGGCCCGGGTGGCGAGCTCATCGGCGGGCAGACCGTCGACGACACCGGCTGCGGTCCGAAACGCTTTCACCCGGTAGGTCGGCTCCCGGGCCCGTTCGAGTAGGAACGCGATCGTCCGCAGGTCGGCGGCCGGATCGCGGGGGTCGGGCATTGCTCAACCGTATCCAGCCCGCCGCGTGGCACGCTGCATCCATGACCGACGGAGCCAGCCGGCCGGGGCTGAAGGACGAGACGATCCGTCGCATCGAGCAGGCCACCGGTCGTCTCGCCACGCAGAGCGTCGCGCGGATGGACGACGAGCTGCCGTGGTTCCGCGAGCTGCCCTCCGATCAGCGGTCCTGGGTGACGCTGGTCGCCCAAGCCGGCCTGCAGTCCTACGTCGAGTGGCTGCGCTCGCCCGACGACGTGCTGCGGATGACCGGCGAGGTCTTCGCCGCGGCCCCGCAGGCGATGGCCCGCTCGGTCACGCTGCAGCAGACGGTCGAGCTGGTCCGCCAGTCGATCGCCGTCGCCGAGGAGCACCTGCCACTGCTCGCGGGGCCGGAGGACGAGGCGATCGTGCGCGAGGAGCTGCTGCGGTTCAGCCGCGAGATCGCGTTCGCCGCCGCCCGGGTGTACGCCAGCGCGGCCGAGAACCGCGGCTCGTGGGATCGGCGCCTCGAGGCCCTCGTCATCGACAACCTGGTCAGCGGGTCCGTCATCGGGGACCCGCTGCCGAGCCAGCTGGCAGCCTTGGGCTGGCACGAGGTAGGACCCATCGCGGCCGTCGTGGGCAGCGCACCGGACGGGCCGGCCGACAGCGCCCTCGCCGACGTGCACGAACACACCCGCCGGCTCGGCATGGACGCCATGGTGGGGGTGCACGCCGACCGGCTCGTGATCGTCGTCGGCGGCGCCCGGGACGCGATCGGGGTCGCCGAGCGGCTGCTGCCCGAGTTCGGGGCCGGGCCGGTCGTCGTCGGCCCCCTGGCCGCTGACATCTCGGCCGCCAGCGCGGTCACCCAGGCGGCGCTCAGTGGCCTACGGGCGGTTCCGGCGTGGCCGGCGGCGCCGCGTCCCGTCAGCGCGGACGCCCTGCTGCCCGAGCGCGCGCTGGCCGGCGACGCCGACGCCCGCGCCCAACTGGTCGACGGCGTCTACCGGCCACTGGTCGAGGCCGGGGACGTCCTGCTCGACACCGTCGCCGCGTTCCTAGACCATGGCGGGGCACTTGAGGCCACCGCGCGCGCCCTGTTCGTCCACGCCAACACGGTCCGGTACCGGCTGCGCCGGGTTGCCGAGGTGTGCGGCGAGGCGCCCACCGACGCCCGGGGCGCTCTCACCTTGCGGGTGGCCCTCGTCCTCGGCCGGCTGGAAACAGTGCGTTAACCCACAACGTCGCGCCGGTACATCACCGCAATATTCGCGGCACAATTAGCGGATACCTACAAAGGCAGGGGTCCAACCCTGTCCGTGTCATGGTCGCGTTCTCGGTCGCCGAGGGGTCATTGTGGGCAGTGTGATTGCCGTATTCGCTCCCGGCCAGGGTGCTCAGACGCCCGGCATGCTCGCCCCGTGGCTCGAACTGCCCGGGGTCGCCGAGCAGGTGGCCGCGTTCTCGGAGGTGACCGGCCTCGACCTCGTCCGTCTGGGCACGACCGCTGACGCTGACGAGATCAAGGACACCGCCGTCACCCAGCCGCTGCTCGTCGCGCTGGGCGTGATCGCCGCCGGGCACATCGGACTCGAGGACGGCAGCGAACGGGTCGTCGCCGGTCACAGCATCGGAGAGCTGACCGCCGCCGCGGTGTCCGGCGCGCTCAGCCCCACCGCGGCCGTCGCGTTCGCGGCCCGTCGCGGCGCCGAGATGGCCGCCGCCTGCGCCCTGGCCCCGACCGGCATGTCAGCGGTGCTCGGTGGTGACGCCGACGTCGTCGTGGCCGCGATCGAGGCCGCCGGGCTGACCGCGGCCAACCGCAACGGGGCCGGCCAGATCGTCGCCGCCGGTGCTCTCGACGCACTGGAGAAGTTCGCGGTCGAGCCCCCGGCGGGTGCCCGGGTGCGTCCGCTCGCGGTGGCCGGCGCATTCCACACGCACTACATGGCCCCGGCCGAGCAAGCGCTCGCGGACTATGTCGCGGATCTCGCGGTCGCCGACCCGCGCCCGATCCTGCTCTCCAACGCCGACGGCGCCGCGGTCATCGAGGGCGCTGACCTCCTCGCCCGCCTCGTCCGCCAGGTCACCCTTCCGGTCCGCTGGGACCTCTGCCTCGGCTCGTGCGCCGACCTCGGCGTGTCCGGGGTCGTCGAGCTCGCGCCGGGCGGGGTGCTTGCCGGCATCGCCAAGCGGGAGCTGCCCGGCGTCGAGGTCGTGGCCGTGAAGACGCCGGACGACCTCGACCGCGCCCGCACGCTGATCGCCAGCCGCCCCCAGCACGGCCAGGGCGAATACACGCCCGAGTTCCGCGTCGTGGTCACGCCGGCCAAGGGCGTGTTCACCCGCGCCGAGTCGATCGAGGAAGGCCAGCAGCTCGCCCGCGGCGCGCGCCTGGGAACCGTACGCACCAACCGCGACGAGCACGCGGTCATCGCGGCCGAGGCGGGGACCCTCGCCGAGTGGCTCCGGCAGGACGGGGACATCGTGGGTGCGGGTCTTCCCGTCGCCCGCCTGGCTGACGGATCGGAGTACTGATGGCACCCGGAGCCATCCTGGCGACCACGACCGGACCGCAGGGCACCCGCATCCTCGGCATGGGCCACTACCGTCCGGCGAACATCATCACCAACCACGACCTGATCGCCCGCGGCGTCAACACCGACGACGAGTGGATCAAGACCCGGGTCGGCATCGCCGAGCGCCGGTGGGCCGACCCGGACGAGACGGTCGTCGACCTCGCCGAGCAGGCCGGCAGCAAGGCCCTCGCGTCGAGCGGCGTGTCACCCGCGGACGTCGACCTCGTCCTGGTGGCGACCTGCACGATGCCGACGCCGGTGCCGGCCGCCGCGCCCAGCCTCGCGACCCGGCTCGGCCTCAGCGCGCCGGGCGCCTACGACGTCAACTCCGGCTGTTCCGGCTTCGTGTACGCCCTGAACGCCGCCTCGGCCGCGGTGCAGACCGGACAGGCCCGCAACGCCCTGGTCGTCGCCGCGGAGCGCTTCTCCGGCTGGCTGGACATGAATGACCGCAGCACCTGCATCATCCTGGGCGACGGCGCCGGCGCGGCCGTCGTCGGCCCGTCCGACACGGTCGCGCTGGGCCCGGTCGTGTGGGGCAGCGACGGCGAGCATTTCGACACCGTGGCGATCGACGAAGGCACCCGGTTCTTCCGGCAGGAAGGTCAGACGGTCTACCGCTGGGCGACCGGCCAGATGGCCCCGATTGCGGTCGAGGCCTGTCGGCGGGCCGGCGTCGCCCTCGAGGACATCGCGGTATTCATCCCGCACCAAGCGAACCTGCGGATCATCGAGGCCCTGGCCCGGCGCATCGGTCTGCCCAACGCGATCGTGGCCCGCGACATCGTGACGTCGGGCAACACGTCGGCGGCGACGATCCCGCTCGCGCTGTCGCGCATGGTCGAGGCGGGCGAGGTCCAGTCGGGTGCGCCGGTCCTGCTGCTCGGCTTCGGCTCCGGCCTGGCCTACGCCGCCCAGGTCGTTCTCGCCCCATAGTGTTCCCGCGTCGCCCGTCCGGGCGGCGCTCACCACCGCTCGTACCGATCAGAAGGGATCACCTCACAGTGACCGACAACATCCTGGCCCAGCTCGCCGAGATCCTCGAAGAGGTCGCTGGCGTCAAGCCCGAAGACGTCACGCCCGACAAGAGCTTCGTGGACGACCTGGACGTGGACTCGCTGTCCATGGTCGAGGTCGCGATGGCCGTCGAGGAGAAGTTCGGCGCCTCGATCCCCGACGAGGAGCTGTCCAATCTGAAGACGGTCGGCGACGCCGTGAGCTACATCCAGAAGAACACCGCCGCCTAGCAATCAGCTACAGGAGATCTCCTTCATGAGCGCACGCACCGACGACGTCGTCGTGACCGGTCTCGGCGCCACGACCCCGCTCGGCGGTGACGTGGCGACGTTCTGGGCGGGCCTACTCGAGGGCCGGTCCGGCGTCGTCGCGATCACCGACGACTGGGCCGCCGACCTGACCGTCCGGATCGCAGCGCCGATGGCCGTCGACCCAGCGGGCGTGCTGTCGCGCGTGCACGCCCGCCGTCTCGACCGCAGCGAACAGGCCGCGATCGTCGCCGCCCGCGAGGCCTGGGCCGACGCCGGCTTCACCGGCCGGTCCGAGGACAACGACCTCGACCCGGTGCGCGTGGCGGTCGTGATCGGCACCGGCATCGGCGGCGTGACCAGCCTGCTGGCTCAGTACGACGTGCTGAACGACAAGGGCCCGACCCGGGTCTCGCCGCTGATGATCCCGATGAACATGCCGAACGGATCGGCGGCATATGTCGGCCTCGAGGTCGGCGCTCGGGCCGGTGTCCACACCACCGTCAGCGCCTGCGCCTCGGGCGCCGAAGCGATCGCGCACGGCCTGGACCTCATTCAGCTCGATCGCGCGGACGTGGTCGTCGTCGGCGGCACCGAGGCGTGCATCCATCGCCTCAACATCGCCGGCTTCGCCCAGATGCGCGCCATGTCGACCCGCAACGACGAGCCCGAGCGCGCCTCGCGGCCCTTCGACAAGGCGCGCGACGGCTTCGTCCTCGGCGAGGGCGCCGGGGCGTTGGTGATCGAACGCGCGTCGTCCGCAGCCGCGCGGGGCCGCACGCCGTACGCGGTGCTCGCCGGCGCCGGCATCACGTCGGACTCCTATGACATCGTCGCTCCCGATCCGGCGGGCAGCGGCCAGATCCGGGCGGCGCGGGCGGCGCTGCAGCGCTCGGGCGTGGACCCGTCCGAGGTCGTGCACGTCAACGCGCATGCCACCTCGACGCCGACGGGCGACGGCGCTGAGGCGCGCTGGATCGCCGAGTTGCTCGGGGAGCAGACGGTCGTCACCGCGACCAAGTCGATGACCGGGCACCTGCTCGGCGCGGCCGGCGCGATCGAGGCGGTGGCCACCGTCCTGGCCATCCAGAACGACATCGTCCCGCCCACGATCAACCTCGACGATCCGGACGACGACGTCCGCGTCGACGTCCCCGACAAGGCCCGCGAGATGCCCGTGCCCGCAGCCCTGAACGACTCCTTCGGGTTCGGCGGCCACAACGTCGCCTTGCTGTTCCGAAAGGCGTAGCGATGACGGCACTTGCTGTTCCCGAACTGGACTTCCGCGATCCCGTCCTGCGGCTGGACAAGTTGTTCGATGCCGGTTCGATGGAGCTGTTGCGTCCCCGCGACGACAGCGGCGTCGTGGCCGCCCGCGGGCGGGTGAACGGCACCGTCGCGGCCGCGTTCTGCACGGACGCCACGGTGATGGGCGGCGCGATGGGCTCGGCGGGTTGCCGGCACATCGTCGACACCATCGACCTGGCCGTGCGGGAACGGGTTCCGGTCATCGGGCTGTGGCATTCCGGCGGAGCCCGGCTGGCCGAGGGCGTCGAGGCGCTGCACGCGGTGGGCCTGGTCTTCCAGGCCATGATCCGCGCGTCCGGGCGGGTCCCGCAGATCTCCGTGGTCCTCGGCCCGGCCGCCGGAGGCGCGGCCTACGGTCCGGCGCTCACCGACATCGTGATCATGTCGACCGGTGGACGGGTATTCGTCACCGGGCCCGACGTGGTCCGCTCGGTGACCGGTGAGAACGTCGACATGGAATCGCTGGGCGGGCCGGACACGCACGGCCGGCGTAGCGGCGTCGTCCACGTGGTGACCGACGACGAGGACGCCGCGATCGCCGCTGCGCAGTCGGTCACCTCCCTGCTCGCTCGGCAGGGCACGTTCGACCTGTCTCAGCTCGGCCCGGGCACCGACATCAGCTCCCTGCTGCCGGACAACCCGAGGCGGGCCTACGACGTGCACCCGCTCGTCGCGTCGATCCTCGACGAAGGCGGCTTCATCGAGTTGCACGCCAAGTGGGCCCCGAACATTGTCACCGGGTTCGGCCGGCTCACCGGGCGCACTGTGGGGGTCATTGCCAACAACCCGCTGCGCCTCGGCGGCTGCCTCGACTCGCCGTCAGCCGAGAAGGCCGCCCGGTTCGTGCGGATGTGCGACGCGTTCGGGGTGCCGCTCGTGGTGCTCGTGGACGTGCCCGGCTACCTGCCGGGCGTCGGGCAGGAGTGGGACGGCATCGTGCGACGCGGCGCCAAGCTGCTCCATGCGTTCGGTGAGTCCGTTGTGCCGCGGGTGACTCTGGTGACGCGCAAGACCTACGGCGGTGCCTACATCGCCATGAATTCGCGGGCGCTCGGCGCGACCCGGGTGTTCGCGTGGCCGGGCGCCGAGGTTGCGGTCATGGGCGCGTCGGCCGCGGTCGGAATCCTGCACCGCAAGAAGCTGGCCGCGGCCCAGCCGGGTGAGCGCGAGGCGCTGCACGCCAAGCTGGCCGAGGAGCACGAACGCCTGGCCGGTGGTGTCGCCCGGGCGATGGAACTCGGTGTGGTGGACGAACTGATCGAGCCGATCGAGACGCGTTCCGCGCTCGCGGCCGCGCTGGCCGCGGCCCCGGCCGGACGCGGGGCGCACGGGAACATCCCGCTGTAGTCAGTGGACCTTGCTGCGCCAGTCGGCCGGTACCCGACCCCGCGGGCCGGGCACCGGCTGGTCGGCGGGGTGGCTCTGCGGGTCGGATAGCGGCGGCCCGTCGTAGTAGTCGTTGCTCTGGTAGTCCCAGAACCAGGTCTCCCCCGGCTCGAAGCTCTGGATGATCGGGTGGCTGGTTGCCGCGGCGTGCTTGCTCGCGTGCTGCTCGGGTGACGATTCGCAGCAGCCGATGTGCCCGCACTCCGCGCACCGCCGCAGGTGCACCCACCATCCGGCGGCGGCGTCGCACTCGACGCAACCCGTTCCGCTGGGTACGGCGGCCGGGTCGATACCGTTGGTCACGCGCCCTCCTCGGGGTCTCGAAGTGGCAGCCGCACGCGGAATCGCGTGTCGCCGGGCCGCGACTCGACGGAGAGGTCACCGTGGTGCTTGTGCACGACGATGCGCCACGAGATGTCGAGGCCGAGGCCGGTGCCCTCACCGACCGGTTTGGTGGTGAAGAACGGCTCGAAGATCCGGTTGACGATGTCGTCCGGGATGCCAGGGCCGGTGTCGGCGATCTCGACCTGGACGCAGTCCTCGGTGCGACTCGTCCGGATCGTCAGGGTGCCGGTGCCGTCCATGGCCTGCAGCGCGTTGTCGATCAGGTTCGTCCACACCTGATTCAGCTCGGCGCCGTACACCGGGATGTCGGGCAGTGACCGGTCGTAGTCCTTCACGACGTGGACGTCCCCGAGCTTGCGGCTGAGCATCAGCAGCGTGCTGTCGATGAGTTCGTGGATGTCGAGCACCTGGTGCGGCGCGCGGTCCATCTGCGAGTACTGCTTGGCGGCGGTCACGAGCGTCGAGATGCGCGTCGTCGAATCCTCGATCTCGTTCATCAGCAGCTCGGTCTCAAGCGTGTAGTTGAGCCAGCGGACCGCGCCCTCGAGCATGTCGTCGCCGACGAGGGCGAGCACCTGCTCGAGCCAGCCCACCTCCAGACCGGCCTGCACAAACGTCGGCGCGAGCTGGTAGGCGCCGGTGAGGCCGTGCCCGTCGAACCAGTCGGTGAGCTCGTCCTCGCGATCGGAGGCTTCGAGGGCGGTGAGCTCGGGCGCCTTGGCCACCTGCTCGACGGCGCGTTCCTGCAGGCCGATGAGGGTCTCGAGCTGGCTGCGGTCCCACGCTCCGCCGGCGATCAGGGCCAGCTTGTGCCGCATGCCCGCGACCCGCTCGCGCAGTGAGGACGTTGCCCGTCCGGCTGCTGCGGCCGGGTTGTTCAGCTCGTGCGTGAGACCCGCGGACAGAGCCCCGAGGGCGAGCAGCCGCTCGCGCTGCCCGACGACGCGTTGGGTGTTCTGGTTGCCGTAGAACAACCCTTCGAGCAGGTGCAGCGCCATCGGGAACCACTGCCGCATCAGCGTGGCGAAGTCCGACGCTCCGAGGGTGAAGAATCGCGCGGGCGTGATCGCGCGCATCGTCGCCGTGTAGTTCCTGGACGACTCGTCGCCCACGTAGGCGGTCCAGGCGCCCGCGTAGACGCCCCGCTGGCCGGTACGGGCGGTCTCGACGTCCTCGCCTCCGACCCGCCGGGCCAGTGAGATCGTGCCCTCGAGCAGCACGTAGAAGCAGGTGGCCGGCTCGCCCTGCTGCACAACGATCCCCGGTTCGTGGGACTCGACCTGGCCTCGCGCGCACAGCCACTCCAGCTGTTCGTCCGACAGCTTCTCGAACAAGAACAGGGAGCGCAGCTCGTCGACGTCGCAGATCACCTTGTCGGCCATTTACAACCCCTCGAGGTAGCGATGCACAAGCATGACCGCCATCGCTCCCTCGCCGACCGCGGACGCGACCCGCTTCGCCGATTCGGCGCGCACATCGCCCGCGGCGAAGACGCCGGGCACGCTCGTCTCCAGGTGGAACGGCGGACGGTCCAGGATCCATCCCGGCGGGTTCGCACCGTCCACGGAGAGGTCCGGCCCGGCCACGACGAAACCGCGCGGATCCCGGATGACGACGTCGTCCAACCAGTCGGTGCGCGGTGCGGCGCCAACGAAGACGAACAGGTACCCGGCTTCGATGGTCTCGGTCTCGCCCGTCGCGTTGTTGCGCAGGGTGAGCTTCTCGAGGTGCTCCTCGCCGTGGGCCTCGACGACCTCGGTACAGGTGCGCACGGTGATCCGCTCGATCTGGGCGAGCTGCTCGATCAGGTAGTACGACATCGAGTCCTGCAGCGAGCTGCCGCGGACGAGCAGGGTGACCGACTGCGCCCCGCGCGCGAGGTACGCCGCCGCCTGCCCGGCCGAGTTGGCTCCGCCGACGACGTAGACATCGACGCCGGCGCAGTTGGCGGCCTCAGTGAGCGCCGATCCGTAGTACACGCCGCACCCGATGAGCCGGTCGAGTCCGGGCGCGGCCAACTGCCGGTAGGCCACGCCCATGGCCAGGATGACGGTGTGCGCGTCGATCGAGGAGCCGTCCTCGAACCGGACGGTGCGAGCCGAGCCGTTCACCTCGAGGGCGACGACGTCGCGGGTGGTGAGCAGCTCGGCTCCGAACTTCACCGCCTGCCGGCGGGCGCGTTCGGTCAGCTGAGCCCCGGACACGCCGTCCGGAAAGCCCAGGTAGTTCTCGATGCGTGAGCTCTGCCCGGCCTGACCGCCGGTGGCCGTCCGCTCGAGGAGCACGGTCCGCAGGCCCTCTGACGCGCCGTACACCGCCGAGCCGAGCCCCGCGGGCCCACCGCCAATGACGACCAGGTCGTAGAAGTCCCGGGCCGGCGCGGTGGCCAGCCCCACGCGTTCGGCGAGCTCGCCGTCGGTGGGCGCGGTCAGCGCGGTGCCGTCCGGAGTGACGACGAGCGGCAGTTCCCGCCCGTCCGCGCCCGCCGCGTCGAGCAGCCGCATGCCTTCGGGCGTCTCGGACGAGTACCAGCGATAGGGCACCTGGTTGCGGGCGAGGAACTCGCGCACGTCCGACGAGCGGGCCGACCACCGGTGGCCGACGACCTTGGTCTCCGCGACCGGACGGTGATCGGTCGCCTGCCACGCCTCGAGCTGGGCGTCGATGACGGGATAGAGCTTCTCCTCGGGCGGGTCCCACGGCTTGAGCAGGTAGTAGTCGAGATCGACGACGTTGATCGCCTCGATGGCCGCGCCGGTGTCGGCGTAGGCGGTGAGCAGCACCCGACGAGCCGCCGGGTACAGGTCCATGGCGGCTTCCAGGAACTCGAGCCCGCTCATCCGCGGCATCCGGTAGTCGGCGAGGATGACGGCGACCGATTCGCCGCGCAGCTTGATCTGGCGCAGCGCCTCGAGCGCCTGGTCCCCCGACTCGGCGCGCAGGATGCGGTGCGCGTCGCCGTATCGGCGGCGCAGGTCGCGCGCCACGGCCCGGGACACGCCGGGATCGTCGTCCACCGTCAGGATTACCGTGCGGGGCTGGTCCCGGCGGGCGTTCGGCGCAGGAGAAACCACGCATCGAGCCTACGTGCGAACCGAGATCAACAGAGGGTGGTTAAACGACCTGATGCAGCAGGGTCACCGGCGCACCGTCGCCGCCTTCGCGGTAGGGCTCGAGCTCGGCGTCCCAGGCGGTGCCGAGCAGTTCGGTGAGCCCGTGCTGGAACTCGTCCGCGGTGCGGGCGCGGCTCATCAGCCCGCGCAGCCGCTCCTCACCCACGACGACGTCACCGTTGGCCGCGACCGAGCTGCGGTGGAATCCGCGGCCGGGGACGTAGGCCAATCGCTCGCCGTCACTGGCCGAGGTGCCGTCCTCGGTCACCTCGAACACGAGCATCGGCCACGCCCGCAGGGAGGCGCACAGTCGCGCCGCCGTGCCCACCGGTCCGGTCCAGGACGCCTCGGCGCGCAGATGTGTGGGTGCGACCGGCTGGGACGCCCAGTGCAGGCGGGCCGGACGGCCGAGTATGCCGGCGAGCGCCCACTCGACGTGCGGCGCGATGGCCGACGGGCAGCAGTGCACGTAGACGACACCACGGGTCGTGGACACGACACGGGTGCTCTCAGTGCGGGCGTTCGACATCGCACACCTCCCCTGACTCGACGGCGACGCCTTCCCCAGCGGTCCATCTCAACGTCAGCGGTGTGCGTGAAGCCATTGTGACGCATGTGTCCCCTGTTGCGCCAGCACCGGGCCGGACGGACGTCAGGATTCGACGGCGAGCCGCACGCCGAACGCCACCAACACGG
>JAVHVH010000125.1:0-25100 GCA_032160665.1 Pseudonocardiales bacterium | reverse complement strand
GTCATCCCTCACGCGGCGTCGCTGCATCAGGCTTTCGCCCATTGTGCAATATTCCCCACTGCTGCCTCCCGTAGGAGTCTGGGCCGTGTCTCAGTCCCAGTGTGGCCGGTCGCCCTCTCAGGCCGGCTACCCGTCGTCGCCTTGGTGGGCTATTACCCCACCAACAAGCTGATAGGCCGCGGGCCCATCCCTAGCCAGTAACCTTTTCCACTTCTGAGGATGCCCTCGGAAGTCGTATCCGGTATTAGCCCCGGTTTCCCGGGGTTATCCCAGTGCTAGGGGCAGGTTGCCCACGTGTTACTCACCCGTTCGCCGCTAGGGCACCCTCCCGAAGGAGGGGCCTCGCTCGACTTGCATGTGTTAAGCACGCCGCCAGCGTTCGTCCTGAGCCAGGATCAAACTCTCCGTGTATGTTTATTGACTAACCCGGCCGAAGCCGGTTTGTCGACACAAAAAGTCACCGTCCTGCGACGGTTTCAATCACTGGTTCATACGAGCTGGGTGTTTCCACCCTCTGCACGTTGGCAGAAGATGTTTTCTTTGCTCGATGTACCAAAGGAATCTTGTTCACGCCGACGCGACCCCCTACGGGGACCTTGCCGACGCGGACGAGAGTTAATAAATGGCACTAACTTTCGGCACGCTGTTGAGTTCTCAAGGAGCGGACGCGCACCGTCACAGCCCATTTCGGGGCGATCAGGGGCAACCTGAGTTACATTACCCGGTCAGTCGCGCGCGGTCAAACACGGCCGGCACTGCCCAGACTCCCACTTGGTCGGGGCGCTCGAAGAGTCTTCGTGCCTCGTGCTTGGGGGAACATCCGCCCGGCTCCACCTCTGTCGTGCGTGGCTCCGTCCCGCGAACAAGGAGAACATTAGTGAGCCGCGCGCAGCAGTGCAAATTCCGGCCTGACACGCGTGGAGGCCCCTGTTTCCGGGACTTCCGGCGCAGCTGCACCGCTCGTGAGACCGGGGTTTGGCGGGTCCGAGTTCTGTGACCTGTCGCACTCCGCGCCTCAGACGAGGCGCGCAGCGCGCCGCTTTCCCGCGGCCAAGACGTTCCCGGCAAGTACGTCGCGAGGAAGGTCGTACACCTTGGCGGCCACCGGTTCGCCATCGACCCGAACCGCGCCGGCGTCGATATCGCGTCGAGCCGCGCTCGTGCTCGCCGCGAGTCCGGCTGCCACCAGCAGCGCCGGAAGGTGCACCGGGTCGCCCGCGGGCAGGGGATGTTCGGGCAGGTCGTCGGGGATCTCGCCACGCTTGAATACTTTGTCGAACCGTTCTTCCGCGGCCTGGGCCGCTTCGTCGCCGTGGTACAGCGCGACGACCGCGCGAGCCATTGCCCGCTTCGCTCGGTTGGCCGAGGTTCCCCCGGCGGCGACGTGCGCCTCAAGGGCGTCGACCTCACGCGGGTGCATGGCGGTACAGAGCCGCGCGTACATCCCGACGACCGAGTCCGGGATGCTCATCAGCTTTCCGAACTGCTCGGCGGGCGGCTCGGCGATGGCGATGTAGTTGCCGAGCGACTTGCCCATCTTTTCGACGCCGTCCGTCCCCACCAGCAACGGCACGGTCAGCACCGCCTGGGGCGCCTGTCCCCGCGAGCGCTGCAATTCGCGGCCGACGAGGTTGTTGAACGTCTGATCCGTGCCGCCGAGTTCGACATCGGCACGGACTTCGACCGAGTCGATGCCCTGCAACAGCGGGTACAGGAACTCGGAGAGACTGATCGGCTGCTTCGCCGCGAACCGCCGGGAGAAGTCGTCACGTTCGAGCAGTTGGGCCACCGTGACCTGCCGGGTGTATCCGAGGATGTCGGCGAGGCTCATGCGGCCAAGCCAGTCGGCGTTGTTGACGACCTCCGTGCGTTCCGGGTCGAGGATGCGCATCAGCTGGTCGAAGTAGCCCTGCGCGTTCGCGACCACCTCGTCGGCGCTCTGGGCGACGCGAGTCGCCGTCCGGCCCGAGGGGTCGCCGACCTGTCCGGTGAATCCGCCGACGACCAGCACCGCGGTGTGCCCGAGATCCTGGAACTGGCGCAGCTTGCGCAACACGACCGCGTGGCCGAGCGTGAGGTCGGATCCGGACGGGTCGATTCCGAGCTTCACCCGCAGCGGGCGCTTCTCGCGATCCGCTGCGGCCAGACGCTCGGCAAGACCGTCGCTCGGAAGGATCTGCGCCGCCCCTGAGGCCAGGATCTCGTGGGCCTCGCGCAGATCGGGCGGAAGTTCGGTCGTCGTGGGCTGGTCGGTCACGCCTGCAAGTCTGCCGGGTCGGACCTGACGCGTTTCCGCGCACCCGGTTTGTAGGCCGAGACCGTCGGCTCTCCGGCGAGCCAGAAGCGCCACGGCCGATCCGCGGCCGCGGTGATGCCGACCCGCGGGCCGGCATCGACCCCGCGCGGCCGCCGGGACGGGATCGACTCGATCCGCACCGGCGAGTCCGGATCGAGTAGGTCGACGCCGTTGTGCGCGGCGGTCAGGCCGAGGCAGGTGGCGAGCCGCGCTGGCCCCCGCGCGAGTTCTAGGTCGTGGCGGGCGGCGGGACGGCGGGCCCGCGCGACGCCCAGGCCGGCCACGACCTCGCCGGCTCGGAGCAGGACGGCGGCTGCCCTCCCGTCCGTCCCGCAGACGATGTTCGCGCACCAGTGCATGCCGTACGTGAAGTACGTGTAGAGGTGGCCCGGGGGTCCGAACATCACGGCCGTTCGAGGCGTCAAACCGCGGAAAGCGTGCGACGCCGGATCGTCCACGCCCTCGTACGCCTCCACCTCGGTCAGCCGCACCGCAACTCGTTCGCCCTCGACGTCCGAGACCACGACTGCACCGAGCAGTCGCGGCGCCAGCACCAGAGCCGGCCGGGCCAGCACCTTGCGACCCGGCGTCACCGGCGGTGCAGGTTGACGTTGGCGACGCGCATCGCGGCGTACGCCTCGTCCATCGCCTTGTCGAGCGCCTCGGTGTAGCTCGCCGCGGTGTTGTCCAGGCGGGACAGGACGCGGCGCTCGCGGACGATCCCAGACTTCGTCTCGACCCGGACGATGCAGACCTCGGTGAATCCGTCGTCGGTGGTCCGGGAATCGGTGAACCAGCTCGACGGGGTGCGCGACACGTCGAACTCCGGACCGCCGCCGGTGACAACCTGCCGGGCGGCGGCGTAGCGGTAGGACGCGTACAAGATCGCCATGAACAAGGCGATCGGGATGATCAGTTCGGCAAACAGCCGCGCAGCCATCGCGTCGTCCTCACTCGGTCGGGGCCTGCCTTCTGGACGCGAACAGGTCGAAACCCAGTCTGCCTCGTCGCCGCCGTCGCGGCTACGCCTGGCCTACTCGCCCGCCCAAGCCGCCTGGTCCTGCACCAGCCGGGTGAGCTGATCGAGCTGATCGGTCACGCGGTCAGGCGACGTGCCCCCGACAGCCGAGCGCGCGCGCAGGGCACCGGGAACCGAGAGCACGCCGCGGACCTCAGGAGTCAGGCGGGCGTCGACCGCGGCGAGTTGGTCGTCGGTCAGCGCCGGGAGGTCGACGCCGCGCTGTTCGCAGAAGGCCACGAACGCACCGCTGATCTCGTGGGCCTCGCGGAACGCGACGCCCTGCCGGACCAGCCATTCCGCGACGTCGGTGGCGAGCGCGAACCCGGCCGGCGCCGCCGCGGCAAGGCGTTCGGTGTCGAACTCCAGCGTCGCGATCATGCCGCTGACCGCCGGCAGCAGGGTGAGCAGTTGGTCGACGGTGTCGAAGACCGGTTCCTTGTCTTCCTGCAGATCGCGGTCATAGGCGAGCGGAAGGCCCTTCAGCGTCGCGAGGAGCCCGGTCAGGTTGCCGATGAACCGGCCCGACTTGCCGCGAGCCAGCTCGGCGATGTCCGGGTTCTTCTTCTGGGGCATGATCGATGACCCGGTTGACCAGGCGTCGTCGAGCCGCACCCAGCCGAACTCCGACGTCGCCCAGAGGATGACTTCCTCGCCGATGCGGGACAGGTGCACTCCGAGCAGAGCCGTGACGAAGAGGAACTCGGCGGCGAAGTCACGGTCGGACACCGCGTCGATCGAGTTGGCGGCCGGACGGTCGAACCCGAGTTCCCGGGCCACCGCCTCGGGGTCGAGGGGCAGCGACGATCCGGCGAGCGCGCCTGATCCGAGCGGTGAGACGGCGGCGCGGCGGTCCCAGTCCTGTAGCCGGTCGACGTCGCGGGCGAGCGCGTGGACGTGGGCGAGCAGGTGATGGGCGAGCAGGACGGGCTGCGCGTGCTGCAGATGGGTCATGCCCGGCATCGCGACGCCGCGGTGCCGCTCCGCCTGTCCGATGAGCGCGGTCTCGAGATCGGCGATCGCGTGGACGAGCTTGCGGACGTGATCACGCAGGTACAGCCGAAGATCGGTCGCGACCTGGTCGTTGCGGCTCCGGCCGGCGCGCAGCTTGCCGCCGAGCGTGCCGAGCCGTTCGAGCAGACCGCGTTCGAGCGCAGTGTGCACGTCCTCGTCGGCGACGGTGGGCCGGAACGCCCCCGATCGAACGGCCTCGGCGAGCTCGTCCAAGGCGAGCAGCATGCGCGTGCACTCGTCGTCGGTCAACAGCTCGGCCGAGTGCAGCACCCGGGCGTGCGCCTTGGACGCCAGCAGGTCGTACTGCGCCAGCCGCCAGTCGAAATGCACCGACAGCGAGAGCTTGGCCAGCGCGTCGGAGGGACCGCCGGCGAAGCGGCCACCCCAGAGCCGGGTCCCTTCCGGTGCGTCAGTCAACGCCGGACTCCATCGCGGCGATGTCGAGCATCGACTCGTCGACCCCGAACCGCTCATCGGCCGCCCGGTTCTCGGCAATCTGGTCGGCGCCGCCCTCGCCGAGGCCGGCTGCCTCCAGTTCGCCGAAGAGATAGGTCCGGCTGAGCTGGCCCCCAGACAGGGCGACGTACTGCTCGAGCTTCGAGCGGGAGTCGGCGATGTCGAGGTTGCGCATCGTCAACTGTCCGATCCGGTCGACCGGTCCGAACGCCGCGTGCTCCGTCCGCTCCATCGAAAGCTTGTCGGGGTGGTAGGACAACGCGGGGCCTCGGGTGTCGAGCACCGAGTAGTCCTCGCCACGTCGCAGCCGCAGGGTCACCTCGCCGGTGACCAAGGACGCGACCCAGCGCTGAATGGACTCGCGCAGCATCAGTGACTGCGGATCGAGCCAGCGGCCCTCATACAGCAGGCGACCGAGCCGGCGCCCCTCGGCGTGGTAGTTCGCGATCGTGTCCTCGTTGTGAATGGCGTTCAACAGCCGCTCGTAGACGATCCACAGCAGGGCCATGCCGGGCGCCTCGTAGATGCCTCTCGACTTGGCCTCGATGATCCGGTTCTCGATCTGGTCGGACATACCGAGCCCGTGCCGGCCACCGATAGCGTTCGCTTCGCCCACCAACTCCACCGGATCGTCGTTAGTGACGCCGTTGATTGCTACCGGGCGCCCGGCCGCGAACCGAATCGTGACGTCCTCGGTCTCGATGGGAACGGCGGGATCCCAGAACTTGACGCCCATGATCGGCTCAACGGTTTCCAGTGAGACGTCGAGGTGCTCGAGAGTCTTCGCCTCGTGCGTCGCGCCCCACATGTTGGCGTCGGTGGAGTACGCCTTCTCCTTGCTGTCGCGGTACGGCAGATTGCGCTCGATGAGCCACTGGCTCATCTCGGCCCGGCCGCCCAGCTCGGTGACGAAGTCGCGGTCGAGCCACGGCTTGTAAATCCGCAGACCCGGGTGGGCGAGCAACCCGTAGCGGTAGAACCGCTCGATGTCGTTGCCCTTGAAGGTGGAGCCGTCGCCCCAGATGTGCACGTCATCGCCCTGCATCGCCCGGACCAACATCGTGCCGGTCACGGCACGGCCCAGCGGAGTCGTGTTGAAGTATGCCCGTCCACCCGAGCGGACGTGGAACGCGCCGCAGGCCAGCGCGGCCAGCCCCTCCTCGACCAGCTCACGTCGGCAGTCCACGGCCCGCGCAAGCTCGGCGCCGTACTCCTTTGCCCGGGCCGGCACGCCGGAGATATCCGTCTCGTCGTACTGCCCGATGTCGGCCGTGTACGTGCACGGGATCGCGCCCTTGGCCCGCATCCAGGCGACCGCCACTGACGTGTCGAGCCCGCCGGAGAACGCGATGCCGACGCGTTCACCCACGGGCAGGGAGGTGAGGACCTTGCTCACGGCCGGGCCTCGCTTCGCTCGTTCGGCCGGCTAGGCCTGTGTCTATGGTTCGCTCCGCGAGCGTCGCTCACTAGATGCATCTCCGATCAGATGGTGTGCGGCAGGGTCAGCAGATGGTCGGCGAGCGCACGCCCGCCGTTGGGGTCGCGGGCCACGACCAAGATCGTGTCATCTCCGGCGATCGTGCCCAGCACGTCGCCGAGGCTCGCCCGGTCGATCGCTGACGCGAGGTAGTGCGCGGCGCCCGGCGGCGTACGCAGGACGACGAGGTTGGCGCTCGCGTCCACGGAGGTCAGCAGTTCGCCGACCAGCCGGGCGAGCCGGTGCGGCAGGGCGTCGTCGGCCGAGCGCGCGGTCAGCGGCGATCCGTCCTCGGGGACGACGTAGACGGGCAGCCCGCCGTCGGGCGTGCGCAGCTTAACTGCGCCCAGCTCGTCGAGATCACGCGAGAGGGTGGCTTGGGTGACGTGCACGCCGGCGGCGTCGAGCAGCGCGGCAAGTTCGGCCTGCGAGCGGACCGGCTGATGGGCGAGGACGTCGAGGATGCGGGCGTGCCGGGCCGCTTTGCTCGTCGGCTCCGACACGGGTCTGACCTTGGCCGTACTCATCGGCTGTGCTCCAACAGCCACGTCAACAACGCCTTCTGGGCATGCAGCCGGTTCTCGGCCTCGTCCCACACCACGCTGTGCGGACCGTCGATGACCTCGGCGGCGATCTCCTTGCCGCGATAGGCGGGCAGGCAGTGCAGGACGATCACGTCGTCAGTCGCCTTGTCGAGGGCGGTCGCGGTCAGCGCGTACGGACGGAACGGCGCCTCGCGGTCGAGTACCTCGTTCTCCTGGCCCATCGACACCCACGTGTCGGTGGCGAGCACGTCGGCTCCGTCGAGGGCGGCCGCCGGGTCCTCGGTGACCAGGACGGATCCGCCGGTACGCTCCGCGATCCGCCGCGCGTCGGCAACGATCGCCGGGTCCGGCTGATAGTCCGCCGGACCGGCGACGCGGACGTGCAAGCCCGCCGTGGTCCCGCCGAGAAGGTAGGAGTGAGCCATGTTGTTCGCCGCGTCGCCTAGGTAGGCCAGCGTCACTCCGGCGAGCCGCTTCTTGTGCTCGCGAATCGTCTGCAGGTCGGCCAGGACTTGGCACGGGTGGAACTGGTCGGTGAGCGCGTTGACCACCGGGACGCGGCTGGCCGCGGCCATCGCTTCGATTCGGTCCTGGCCGAACGTGCGCCAGACGATGGCGGCCACCTGCCGGTCGAGCACCCGGGCGGTGTCCCCGATGGGCTCGCCGCGGCCGAGCTGGCTGGTCCCGCTGTCGATCACCAGCGGGTAGCCGCCGAGCTCGGCGATGCCCACGGAGAAGGAAACCCGCGTACGGGTCGAGGACTTGTCGAAGATCACCGCGACCGCCTGCGGACCGGTGAGCGGGCGGTGCCGGTGGCGATCCGCCTTCATCGCGGCGGCCAGGTCGAGCACCTCGAGCTGCTCGTCAGGCGTCAGGTCGTCGTCGCGGAGGAAATGCCTAGTCACCGGCGGCCGCCTCGAGCGCGGTCTCCAGCAACGGGATGGCCTCGTCGACCTCGGCCTCGGTGAGGATGAGCGGCGGGGCAAGCCGGATCGCGTCGGGCTTGACGGCGTTGACGAGTAGGCCACGATCGCGGGCGGCCGTCTCGACGGCGCCGGCGTGCTCGCCGGTGAGCGCAACGGCCCGCCAGAGACCGCTTCCCCGGACGCCGGCGACGAGCGGGCTGTCCATCGCCTCGAGGCGGTCCGCGAGGTGTTCGCCGACGCGCTTCACGTTGTCGAGCAGGTGGTCCTCGGTGATCGTCGTGAGGACGGCCAGCGCCGCCGCGCACGCCACGGGGTTCCCCCCGAAGGTGCTGCCGTGGTCGCCAGGCGCAAACAGCTCACCCGCCGCACCTACGCCGATGCAGGCGCCGATCGGCAGGCCGCCACCGAGCCCCTTGGCCAGCGTGACGACGTCCGGGCGGACACCCTCGGCCTGGGTGGCGAACCAGTGACCGGTGCGCCCGATCCCGCTCTGCACCTCGTCGACGATCATCAGCGCGTCCGCGTCGTCGCAGATCCGGCGGACCTCAGCCAGAAAACCGGCCGGAGCGGGTACGACGCCACCCTCGCCCAGAGTTGGCTCGACGATCACGGCCGCAGTCTGCGGGCCGACCGCGGCCCGCAGAGCCTGGGCATCGCCGAACGGGACGAACGTGACCGGTCCCGGCAGCGGCTGGAACGGCTCGCGCTTGGCCGGGTTGCCGGTAACCGACAGCGCGCCCAGGGTGCGTCCATGGAAGCTGTTGTTGCACGCGACGATCTCGGTACGACCAGCGGCCCGCCCGTGCAGCCGGGCGAGCTTCAGCGCGCACTCGTTCGCTTCGGCGCCGCTGTTGGCGAAGAACACCCGGGCCGGCAGCGCCAGCAGGTCGACGAGTCGCTCGGCCAGCCTGATGCCCGGCTCGTGCATCGCGAGGTTGGACGTGTGCGCCAGTCGCGCGACCTGGTCACTGACGGCGGCGACGATCGACGGGTGCGCATGGCCGAGCGAGGACACCGCGATGCCGCCGACGAAGTCGAGGTAGGCGTTGCCGTCGGTGTCCCAGACCCGCACGCCCGCACCGTGGTCGAGAGCGATCGGGGGCGTGCCGTAGTTGCCCATCATGACGGCGCCCCACCGCCGGTCCATGGATGTCATCGCTTCTCCTCCCGACCGCTCTTCGAGCGTGGAACGACCATCGTCCCGATGCCCTCGCTCGTGAACATTTCCAACAGGAGGGCGTGCGGCAGTCGTCCGTCCAGCACGTGGGCGCGCGGGACGCCGCCCTCGACGGCGCGCAGGCACGCCTCCATCTTCGGCGCCATTCCGCTGGCCAGGCCCGGCAACAGATCGGCCAGTTCGTCGGCGTCGATCTCGCTGATGACCTCGGCGCTGTGGGGCCAGTCGGCGTAGAGGCCCTCGACGTCGGTGAGCACGATCAGCTTCTCGGCCTCGAGCCCGACCGCGACCGCGGCCGCCGCGGTGTCGGCGTTCACGTTGTAGGTCAGCCCGTCGAGACCTCGGGCGACGGTGGCGATGACCGGGATGCGGCCGGCGTCGATGAGGGCGTGCACGGCCGAGGGCTCGACGGCGACGACGTCGCCGACCTGCCCGATGTCGACCTCCTCACCATCGACGACCGCCGGTCGCCGTTCGGCGGTGAGCAGGCTGGCGTCCTCACCGGAGAGCCCGATCGCGAAGGACCCGTGGTCGTTGAGCATGTTGACGATGTCGGCGTTGACCTGGCCGGTGAGCACCATCCGCACGATCGACATCGCCTCGGGCGTCGTGACGCGGAGGCCGCCGCGGAACTCGGTCTCGATGCCGAGGCGCGCGAGGTGCTCGGTGATCTGCGGTCCGCCGCCGTGCACGATCACCGGCTTGAGGCCTGCGTAGCGCAGGAACATGACGTCCTCGGCGAACGATGCCTGCAGGTCCGGACTGGTCATCGCGTTGCCGCCGTACTTGATGACGACGATCTTGTCGTGGAAGCTCTGCAGCCACGGCAGCGCGTCGACGAGGGTGGCCGCTTTGGCCAGCGCCTGCTCCCTGTCCCGGCTCATGTGGAGTAGGCCGAGTTCTCTTCGACGTACGCGTGCGACAGGTCGTTCGTCCAGATCGTCGCGGTGTGCGGGCCGGCGCCGAGATTGACGAGGATGTGGACGTCGCGCCCGGTGAGGTCGACGCCGTCACGCGATTCGCCGGCGGCACCTCCGCGGCAGACGTGGATGCCGTTGATCGACACGTCAAGGTGATCCGGCTCGAAGACTGCGCGAGTCGTGCCCACCGCGGCCAGGACGCGTCCCCAGTTCGGATCGTTGCCGAACAGCGCGCACTTGAGCAGGTTGTTTCGGGCGATCGAGCGGCCGACCTCGACGGCGTCGTCCTCGGAGGCGGCGCCCACCACTTCGATCGCGACCTCCTTCGTCGCACCCTCGGCGTCGGCGAGTAGCTGCGCCGCGAGATCGGCGCACACCTCGTGCAGGCCCGCTGCCAGTTCGTCCGGGCTGGGAGTTACTCCGGAGGCGCCGCTGGCGAGTGCAATGACCGCGTCATTCGTCGACATGCATCCGTCGGCGTCCACCCGGTCGAAGGTGACGCGAGTCGCTGCGTGAAGTGCAGCGTGCAGTCCGGCGGCATCGACGACGGCGTCGGTGGTCAGCACGCAGAGCATCGTGGCCAGGCCGGGGGCCAGCATGCCGGCGCCCTTGGCCATCCCGCCGACCGACCAGCCCGCGCCCTCTCGAGTCGACTCCTTCGCCCGGGTGTCGGTCGTGCGGATGGCCTCGGCCGCCGCCGAGCCACCCTCGGGAGCTAGCTCGGTCGCCGCGTGATCGACGCCGTCGAGCAGCCGCGACATCGGCAGCCGTTCGCCGATGAGGCCGGTCGAACACACCGCGACATCCCCGGCGCCGATGCGAAGCGCCTGGGCGACCTGCTCGGCGGTCCGGTGCGTGTCGGCGAATCCGTCGCGGCCGGTGCAGGCGTTCGCGCCGCCCGAGTTCAGCACGACGGCACGCAACCGCCCGTCGGCGACCGCCTGCTGCGACCACAGCACGGGGGCCGCCTTGACCCGGTTCGTCGTGAAGACCGCGGCCGCGACATCGTGCGGTCCGTCGTTGACGACCAGGGCGACGTCCGGGCCGCCCGACGACTTCAGACCGGCGGCGACGCCCGCCGCGCGGAACCCCTTGGCGGCAGTCACACTCACGGTGAAACTCCATCGATCGACAGCCCAGCCGTTTCGGGCAGGCCCAGCATGATGTTGGCGTTCTGCAGCGCTTGTCCGGCCGCGCCCTTGCCGAGGTTGTCGATCGCGCTGGTGACGATGACCCGGCCGGAGTCCTCGTCCACGACGGCCTGCAGGTGCGCGCTGTTCGAGCCGGCGGTGGCTCCGGTGCGCGGCTGTTGTCCGGGTGGCAGGACGTGCACGAACGGCTCGAGGGCGTAGGTGGTCGCGAGCGCATCGTGTGCTTGCTGCGCGGTGACGTCGCCGATGGACCGAGCGCTCACCGAGGCCAGGATTCCCCTGGGCATCGGAGCGAGGACCGGTGTCATCGTGAGGCTGGTGACGCCCGCGGCCTGCTTGATCTCCGGAACGTGGCGGTGCGCGCCGACCTTGTACCCGGTGAGATCACCCATGACTTCGCTGCCGAGCAAATGCGGCAGGGCGGCCCGGCCGGCCCCGGAGGTGCCGCTGGCGGACGTGACGACGACATCGTGAGCCTCGACGACCCCGGCCGCGACCAACGGGGCGATGGCGAGAATCGCGGCCACCGCATGGCAACCGGTGTTGGCGACGCGGCGGGCGCCGGCGATGGCGACGCGCTGGCCGGGCAGCTCGGGCAGCCCGTAGGTCCAGGGCTGGTGAAAGTCGCCGCCGTAGTAGCGCGCGTGCGCGGCCTCGTCGGTGAGTCTGTGGTCCGAGCCGAGATCGACGATCAGGACCGAGTCGGGCAGGTGCGCAGCCAGTGCCGCCGACGCACCGTGCGGGAGGGCGAGGAAGACGAGGTCGGCGCCGGCGAGGGCATCGACCGTCGTATCGGCGAAGACGAAATCCGCCACCGAGCGCAGGTTCGGGTGGACGTCACCGACCCGCTGCCCCGCGTTGGCGTGGGCGGCAACCGTGATGACGTCGAGCTCCGGGTGCGCCGCGACGAGGCGCAACAGTTCCCCGCCGGCGTAGCCGCTCGCCCCGGCGATCGCGACCCTGACTCCCATGTGCACGATTATGCACCAGGCCGCAACTTCATGCAGTGGCGGGCAGGACACCGACAGGGAGGTGTTCGTCGAGCCCGCCGACCTGGCGAGCAGACTCGGTGCGCTGGGCTGGTCGGCCGAACTCGCCGACCGAGGCGACTGGGTGTTCGGTCAGGCGCGGCGCGGGTTCACGCGGCGAACGTCCCCGGCATCGGCTGCTGCCCCGGGAAGAGGTGGCAGTGCGGTTCCCATGGCCACACCCCGTGGACATCGGGATACATGAGTTGCAGGGCCGGAACGGCGCGACTCGGCGGGCGCCGGTAGTACGTGTTGGCGCGGAGCAGGACCTCACCCGGATTGGGCAACTGGCGGGCCTCGAAGAGCCAGTCGCCGACCTGCAGGCGGTGCTCGTGCTCGAGGGCCACGCCGGCGTCGCGAATTCCGGCCCCGATCAGGCTGAGCGAGCCGTGATCAGCTCGCGGGTGCGGCGTCGCCACCCGCGGGTGAACTCGGCGACCAGCTTGGGGTCGTCCGGACGGCGCCGGTCAGGAACGCAGCCGGGCCCCGTGGCGCTCGGCCGCCGCCGCGATGGCGGCGTCGCGCCCACCGGCGGCCTCGGTGACCGTCAGGGTCCGGTCCGGGGCGCGGAAGCGCAGCGCGAACGCCAGGGACCGAAGTCCGGGACCGAGCCGCTGCTCGTCGGTGTAGACGTCGAACAGCCGCACGGACTCGAGCAGCGGCCCAGCAGCTTCGCGCACAGTGGCCTCGACGTCGGCGGCCAGCACACCCGGTCCCACGACCAATGCGACGTCCAGCAGCACCGGCGGATAGGCGGAGATGTGCGGAGCCGGGGCCGGGTCGGGAACCGGGAAACGGTCCAATTCCAGCTCCATCGCGCAGGTGCGATCCGGCAGACCGAGGGCCGCAGTGACACCTGGGTGCAGTTCGCCCGCGTGCCCGATCACCTGACCGTCCAGCAGCAAGGCGGCGCACCGGCCGGGATGCCAGGGTGCGGTGTGGGCCGCCCGGATGGTCAGCGTGGCTCGCGCCGCGCGGGCCACGACGTGCGCCGCCTCGATCGCGTCGGCCCACATGGCCGAGCGTCCGGGGCCCCACCAACCACGCGCCTCGAGGTCGCCGCACAAGACGACGGCGAGATGCTTCGGCTGGTCGGGCAGCGCGGCATCCAATGCGGCCAACTGGTCGTCGGCGGGACGGCGGTCGACACCGGGCAACGTCGGACGCGTGGCCTCCGCCTTGGGCAGAAAGACCAGACCGGTCTCGACGAGCGCGAGATCTCGGGTGCCCCGGCCGAGGTTGCGCACGGCAGTCGCCAGGAGGCCGGGCAGCAACGACGTGCGCAGCTCCGGCTCGTCGTCGGACAGCGGGTTGACCAGGTGCAGTGCGGAGCGCCGGGCGTCGTCAGCCGGCAACCCGAGCACGTCGTGCATCGCGGTCGAGACGAACGGGTAGGAGAGCACCTCGGCGAAGCCGGCCGCCGCAATCGCCCGCGACACCGCGCGGTTCAGCACTTGGCGCCCGGTCAGTCCCCCGCCCGCGGGTGCGGCCGGAAGCACGGAGGGCAGCTTGTCGTAGCCGACCAGCCGCACCACCTCTTCGATGAGGTCGGCCTGGCTCAGGAGGTCCGGGCGCCAGGTGGGCGGCTGCACCTGCAGGACATCGCCGCCGTCGACCGTGCAGCCGACGGCCTCCAAATGCGCGATGACCTCATCGCGTGGGATGGGCATTCCCGCCACGGTTTCCGGCCGCATCGTGCTCATCGCGATGAGCACCGGCTCGACCGGCTCGCCGACCACGGTGTAGCCGTCGACCGCGGTGGCGCCGCCGTGGGTGACCAGCAGGTCGACGCACCGGGCTAGCGCCGTTCCGGCGATCTCGGGATCGACGCCGCGCTCGAACCGCTTCGCTGCCTCGCTCGGGAGCCGGTGGCGACGGACGGTGCGCGCCACCGACGCCGGATCCCAATGTGCCGCCTCGAGGAGGACGTCGGTGGTGTCCGCATCGATCTCGGTGGACGCGCCCCCCATCACGCCCGCGAGGGCGATCGCGCCGGTGTCGTCAGTGACGACCATGTCATCGGGATCGAGAACCCGCACTAGGTCGTCCAGGGTGGTCAGCTTCTCCCCCGGGTTCGCCCGCCGCACCCCGATCGGTCCGGTCAGCTTGCTCCGATCGAAGGCGTGCAATGGCTGCCCGGTTTCGAGCATGACGTAGTTGGTGACGTCGACGGCGAGTGAGATCGACCGGATGCCGCATTGCCGCAGCCGCCGCGCGAGCCACTCGGGCGTGGGCGCGAGCGGGTTCAGCCCGGTGACTGCGCGCGCCGAGAACCGGTCGCAGCGGGACAGGTCGTCGATCGTGACGTCGTAGGCGCGCCCATCGATCTCGGGCAGGGGCACGGTGACGTCACGGAAGGCGGTACCCAAGGCGGCCGCGGCCTCCCGGGCCAGTCCGCGGATCGACAGGCAGTACCCGCGATCGGTGGTGACCGCGACGTCGAGCACGGCGTCCTTCAGGCCGAGCAACTCCAACGGGTCGGCACCAGGGACGGCGGAATCAGCCGGCAGCACAAGGATGCCGGCGTGGTCATCGCCGATTCCCAGTTCGCGGACCGAACAGATCATTCCGTCCGAGACGTGCCCGTAGGTCTTGCGTGCGGCGATCTCGAACCCGCCGGGCAATACCGCGCCGGGCAGCGCCACCACGACCAGATCGTTCGCGGCGAAGTTGTGGGCACCACAGACGACGCCGCGCGGCTCACTTTCGCCGACGTCCACCTTGCACCAGCGGATCGTCTTGCCGTTCTTCTGCGGCTCGTCATCGTAGGACAGCACCCGGCCGACGACGATCGGCCCGGAGATCCCATCGACGCCGGACTCGACGCTCTCGACCTCCATGCCGACACGGATCATCGCGTCGCCCAGCTGCCGCGGAGTGAGGGCGGCGGGCAGGTCCACATGCTCGGCCAGCCAGCTCACAGGCGCGCGCATCAGGCTTCCATTCCGAATGCCTGGGTGAAGCGGACATCGCCTTCGACGATGTCGCGCATGTCGGCGACTCCGTTGCGGAACATGAGCGTGCGTTCGATGCCCATGCCGAAGGCGAATCCGCTGTAGCGCTCCGGATCGATACCGCACGCGACGAGGACCCGGGGATTGACCATGCCGCAGCCGCCCCACTCGATCCACCCCTCGCTGTTGCAGGTGCGGCAGGGGCGGTCCGGGTTGCCGACCGACTCGCCGCGGCAGACGAAGCAGACGAGGTCCATCTCGGCGCTCGGCTCGGTGAACGGGAAGTAGTGCGGGCGCAACCGCGTGGCGATCCCGGGCCCGAACATCGCCGCGGCCATGTGGTCGAGGGTCCCCTTCAGGTGAGCCATCGTCAGGCCTTCGTCGACCGCGAGCCCCTCGATCTGGTGGAACACCGGCGTGTGTGTCGCGTCGAGCTCGTCGGTCCGGAACACCTTGCCGGGGCAGACGATGTAGATGGGCGGTTGGCGTTCGAGCATCGTCCGGATCTGCACAGGAGACGTCTGGGTGCGCAGCACGACGCCCGAGTCGGGCGAGCCGATGTAGAAGGTGTCGGTGAGTTCGCGTGACGGGTGCTCGTCGGGCGTGTTGAGCGCGTCGAAGTTGAACCATGCGCTTTCGGCCTCGGGGCCCTCGGCCACCGTCCAGCCCATGGCGAGGAAGACATCGGACATCAGTTCCTGGATGGTGGTCAGCGGGTGTCGGGCGCCGACCGGGTTGCGGTCGGTCGGCAAGGTGACGTCGACGGATTCGTGGACCAGCACGCCGGCGTCGCGCTCGGCCTCGAGCTCCTGCTGGCGGGTTTCCAGGGCATCGGTCACCGCGCGGCGAGCTGCGCCGAGCCGTTGACCGGCGGCCTTTCGGGCTGCCGGCGGCAAGGCGCCGATCTCACGGTTGGCCAGGGCGAGGGCAGAACGGTCCCCGTCGTGCGCCAGCCGGGCGGTCTTGAGTTGGTCCAGGTCCGCAGCGTCGGCGAAGGCCCGCAGCGCGGCGGCGACGGCGGCGTCGACGTGCTCGGGCTGCAGCGCCGCGACCTCGACCGGGTCGAAGGATTCAGAGGGCATGCGTCGATGATCTTTCGTCAGGGCGAGTGGCCGCCCGAGCCGATGGGGGTGCGCTCCGCCTTCGACGGGTTTGTCGGATCAGGCCGGCGCGGGGAGGGCGGCCGCGAGCCGCGCGGCAAACACCCCGTGCTTGGACGGGAGCAGCGGCGACGCGGACATGGGGGCAGTTTATCGGCTCCGCCGGCCTGGCATTACCTGCGCCCTTCGGGGGGCCCGTGAGTCAGGCAGCCAGCTCGGCGTAGCGGCCGTCGCTGTCCAGCAGGCTGTCGTGCGTGCCGCGCTCGACGACCCGGCCGTTGTCGATCACGGCGATCTGATCGGCGTCGCGGATCGTGGACAGTCGGTGCGCGATGGTGATGGTGGTCCGACCTCGCGCGAGCACGTCGAAGGCGTCCTGGACCGCGCGCTCGGTCTCGTTGTCGAGTGCGCTCGTCGCCTCGTCCAGCACCAGGACGCGCGGGTTGCGGAGCAGGGTGCGGGCGATCGCGATCCGCTGCTTCTCCCCGCCGGAGAACCGGTGCCCGCGGGATCCGACCGTCGTGTCGTAGCCGTCGGGCAGCGCCGCAATGACGTCGTGCACCTGCGCGGCGCGGGACGCGGCCTCGATCTCGGCATCCGTGGCGTCGGGCTTGGCGTAGCGCAGGTTCTCGCGCACGGTGGTGTGCAGCAGGTAGGTCTCTTGGCTGACGATACCGACGATCTGGGCCAGATCGCTCAACCGCATGTCACGCACGTCGACGCCGTCGATCGTGATCCGACCGCCCGTCGGGTCGTACAGCCGTGCGGCGAGTGCCGCCAGCGTGCTCTTGCCCGAACCTGTCTCGCCGACGAGCGCGAGCGTCGAACCCGCGGGCACGTCCAGGTCGACTCCGGCGACCGCGGCGACATGGCTGCCGGGGTAGCTGAACGTGACGCCCTCGAACCGGACCTGCCCACGGACGCCGCTGGGATCGACAGCGACCGGTTCCGCGGGATCGTCGACCTCCACCGGAAGGTCGAGGTACTCGAAGATGCGCGCGAACAGCGCGAGCGAGCTGGTCAGGGACACACCGACGTTGAGCAGACCCATCAGCGGCCGGAACAGGCCCGACTGCAGGGCAGTGAACGCGACCAGCGTGCCGATGCTCATCGAACCGGCGGTGGCCGGCAACCCGGCGCTGAGGTAGATCACGGCCGGGATCGCCGCGAAGATCACGCTCATCGACGCCATCCGCCAACGGCCCGCGAGATCCGAGCGGAGCTCGAGGTCGATCAGACGGATTGAGGACTCTGTGAAGCGAGCTACCAGCGACGGCCCGGTGCCCATCGTCTTCGCGAGCTGGACGCCGCTGATCGAGAGGCCCTCCTCGATCGTCACGTTGAGGTCAGCAAGTTCGGACTGACGCTGCGCGGTGATCTCTCGGCGCATCCGCGCCACCCGACGGGTCAGGTAGATCGCCGGCGGCATGACCACCAGCGAGATGAGCGAGAGCCGCCAGGAGAGCGCGGCCATGGCGACGGCGGTCGCGACGGCGGTCGTGAGGTTTGACGCGATCGACGTCGCCGTTGAGGTGACGACGGACTGCATCCCGCCGATGTCGTTGGTGATGCGCGACTGCACCTCGCCCGTGCGCGTGCGGGTGAAGAAGGCGAGCGACTGGCGCTGCAGGTGGGCGAAGACGCCGGTGCGCAGCGTGTGCATGACCTGCTGGCCGACCTTCGTGCTGACCCAGGTCTGGATCACGCCCAACACCGCGGTGATCGCCGCCACGGCGACCATGCCGGCCACCAACCAGGCCAAGAGGCCGACGTTCTGCTGGGGCAGCGCCCGGTCGATGACGGCGCGCAACAGGAACGGCGAGGCCATACCCACGATCGAGGACACCACGATGATCGCGGTGACGATCGTCAATGGCCAGCTGTACGGACGGAACAACGCGCCGATCCGACGCAGTGACACCTCGCGCGCCTGCGCCTTCTCGGCCGCCGTGACGCTCTTGTGCCGTTGCCGACCAGGCTGCCGCTCTCTATACGCGTTCTCCATACAACCGACTCCTTGAACTTCAACTACTGAGGTGCCCTCAACATGAGGGTACAACAACAACTGTTGCTAAGCTGTTCCGGTGGCCCCCGAGGAGGACGAGACGCTGGCGGACGCCTTCTGGGGCGTCGCCCGCAGGCTTCGGCACCGGAGCAGCGAAACGCTGGAGCCCTGGGACATCTCGCCGTCCCACTCGCGCGCCCTCGGCGTGCTGGTTCGGCACGGGCTCATGCGGCTCAGCGAGCTGTCCGAGCACCTGCACATTGCCGCGCGCTCGACCACCGAGGTCGTCGACGCGCTAGAACAGCGGGGTCTTGTCGAGCGGCGGCCGGATCCGGACGACCGGCGCGCCACCCTGGTGGCCGTGACGGCTGAAGGCACCCGCACGAACCACGCGATCAGGCAGGCCCGCACGGCCGAGGCCGAGCGGTTGTTCGGCAGTCTCAGCGAGACCGACCGCGCCCAGTTGGCCCGGATCCTGCGCAAGCTTCGCGACTGAGGGTGCGGCGCACGCCTCGAGCACGGTCCGCTCCCCTACCCGCGGCGATGCGCCCGAGCGCTGGCGTACAGGCAGACAGCGGCGGCGGCGGCCAGGTTGAGGCTCTCGGCGCGGCCGTGGATCGGGACCCGGACGGCCCGGTCGGCGCCGTTGATCACGGACTGCGGCAGACCGTGGGCCTCCGTCCCGAAGAACCAGGCGGTCGGCCGGTCGAGCGATCCGTCCTCGCCGAGCTCATCGAGGTCGTACCTGCCCGTCCCGGTCGTTGCCAGCGTGCGCAGGCCGATGTCGCGCATCGCCGCCAGGGTGGCATCGGGGTCGCCGGCCAGGACGACGTCCAGGTGGAACAGGCTGCCGGCGCTGGCGCGCACCGCCTTGCCGTTGTACGGGTCGACCCCCCCGACGACGACGACGGCCCCGGCGCCGGCCGCGTCCGCGGTGCGCACGATCGTGCCGAGGTTTCCCGGATCGTTCGGCTCGACGAGGACGGCGACGAGCCGCGGACGTCGGCGCAGCGCGGCGGCGAGTTCGACATCAACCGCGCGGCACACGGCGACGAGCCCTTGGGGAGTGACCGTCTCGGACAGCCCGACGGCATCCTTGGGCGAGATCTCGGAGAAGTCTGACCCGTGCAGCAGGTCGGCGTTGCGTTCGATCGCGTCCGCCGTCGCGAAGAGGTCGAGGACGGCGTCGGCGCGCAGAGCTTCCCGGACGGCCGGCGTGCCTTCGGCAAGAAAATGCCCGGTCTCGCGCCGCGCGGCTCGTCTGGTGAGACGACGCGCAGCGGCGAGCCGGGCGTTGGTGGAGCTGAGCAATCAGGCCGCGGGCGACTGAGCGGCTGCGCCGCCGATGCCCTCGGCGGCAACCGCGGCGCGGGCGATCTCGACGAGCGCGGTGAAGGCGGCCGGGTCGTTGACGGCGAGGTCGGCGAGGACCTTGCGGTCGACGGTGACCTCGGCCAGGCGTAGACCCTGGATGAAGCGGTTGTAGGTCATGTCGTTCGCGCGGGCCGCGGCGTTGATGCGGGTGATCCACAGCTGACGGAAGTCACCCTTGCGGTCCTTGCGGTCGCGGTACTGGTAGGTCGCGGAGTGGAGCAGCTGCTCCTTGGCCTTGCGGTAGAGCCGCGAGCGCTGCCCGCGGTATCCGCTGGCGGCCTCGAGAGTGCTCCGGCGCTTCTTGTGGGCGTTCACTGCCCTTTTGACGCGTGCCACGGCTTGGTCCTTGCAGTCGGGCCGTCCGGTTCAGCCGGGCGGCGGGAGGTCTATGGGAGCGAGGCTCAGATACCGAGCAGCTTCTTGATGCGCGGCGCGTCCTTGTCCGATACGGCAGTGGTTCCGGACAGCCGGCGGGTCAGCTTCGAGGACTTGTGCTCGAGGTTGTGCCGCATGCCGGCGCGCTGCGCGAGGATCTTGCCGCGCGCGGTGACCTTCACGCGCTTCTTCATCCCGCTGTGGGTCTTGTTCTTGGGCATCTGGATTCCTTCGTTGAAGCTATTCGACGACGTCGGGTTCCGGCTCGGTGGGCCGGGCGACGCGGGTGGTCTTGACGGGTGATCGGTGCGGGGCGACGACCATGATCATGTTTCGGCCGTCCTGCTTCGGCGAGGACTCGACGAAGCCGAGCTCCTGGACGTCCTCGGCGAGGCGCTGCAGCAGCCGGAAGCCCAGTTCGGGCCGGGACTGCTCGCGTCCACGGAACATGATCGTGACCTTCACCTTGTCGCCCTGCTTGAGGAACCGCTCGACGTGACCCTTCTTGGTCTCGTAGTCGTGCGAGTCGATCTTCGGACGTAGCTTCATCTCTTTGATGACCGTCAGCGCCTGATTGCGGCGTGCCTCGCGTGCCTTCTGCGCGCTCTCGTACTTGAACTTGCCGTAGTCCATGAGCTTGCAGACGGGCGGGCGCGCCATCGGCGCGACCTCGACGAGATCCAGGTCCGACTCGGCGGCGAGTTCGAGGGCCTTGCCGATCGGCACGATGCCGACCTGCTCGCCCTCGGGCCCGACGAGGCGTACCTCAGGGACACGGATCCGGTCGTTGATCCTCGGTTCGGAACTGATGGGGCCTCCTACTGTTGTTGTTCGGTGCTGCGAGTTGGCCCGTCCCGACATGGCAACGGCCCCACTGCGCTCGTGCGCACGGGGCCGTTATGCCGACCGGTCCGCGCCGCCCCCGAAGGACGGCGACACCCGACGTCTCGGCCGTAGCCGGGCGCCGTGGACCGGACCCGGCTCGCTGCGTTTTGCTGCGGTCGGGTGGGAGGCTTGGGGCTTCCGCTTTGCACACCCCCGCCGAGAGCGGGAGCTGGTCGCAGTGACAGGGTATCAGCGTGGCTGAGAAGACCCCAACTCGCGCAACTGACGTCAACCCGCCGGCCACGGCCGGCATTCCCGGCAGCGCGGTGGACGAACACCCGCTCGACGGCATCCCGCTGCCGGCGCACGGCTTTTCCAGACTGGACGCCACGGTGCGCGAGATTGCGTCGATTCCGGCCGCCGACGTGATCAGCCGGGCCGCCGTGCTGCTGATGAGCGCGTCGGCGGAGAAACTGGGCCTCGTCCCGGGCGAGGAGCCCGACCTCGATCTCGACGAGGCGCGCCGGCTGATCACTGCGTTGGCCGGGCTGCTCGCGGCATCCCTGCCCGACCTCGGGCCGCACGGCGAGCCGCTACGTGACGGGCTGAAGACGCTGCAAGAGGCGTTCCGCGAAGCCTCCGTCCATCCCGACGAGCCCGGCGCCGGACCGGGCGAGGCCCTGTTGTCGTAGCACGCGAGCAGACTGGCGGGGTGCACCGGTTCTCTCCCGCCACGCAAGCCTGGCTCGACGGCGCCTTCGACGCGCCGACCGCGGCCCAGGTCGGTGCCTGGGAGGCGCTAGCGAAGGGCGAACACACCCTCGTCGTCGCGCCGACCGGCTCGGGCAAGACCCTCGCGGCGTTCCTGTCCGCGCTCGACCGGCTCGCGGCCGAGCCGGTGCCCATCGAGGCTTTGCGTCGCTGCCGGGTGGTCTACGTCAGCCCGCTGAAGGCGCTCGCGGTCGACGTCGAACGCAACCTGCGGGGTCCGTTGGCCGGCATCCGTCAGGCGGCTTCGCGTCTGCAGCTGCCGCCGCCTGACATCACGGTGGGAATGCGGTCGGGCGACACTCCGGCCGACGAACGCCGCCTGTTCAACCGCCGTCCCCCCGACATCCTCATCACGACACCGGAATCGCTGTTCCTGCTGTTGACCTCTGCCGCCCGCGAGTCCTTGCGCGGCGTCGACACGGTCATCGTCGACGAGGTCCACGCTGTCTGCTCGACGAAGCGCGGCGCGCATCTCGCGGTCTCCCTCGAACGACTCGACGCGCTTCTGGACCAGCCGGCCCAGCGCATCGGGCTGTCGGCCACCGTCCGGCCGGTCGACGAGGTCGCGACGTTCCTGGCCGGTGGTCGGCCAGTGACCATCGTCCAGCCCCCGTCGCAGAAGACGGTCGAACTGCAGGTGGTCGTCCCGGTCGAGGACATGTCGGCACTCGGCGAACCCATTGACGATCTGTCCGGCGCGGCGGCGTCGGCCCAGCGACGAGCCTCGATCTGGCCGCACGTCGAAGAACGGGTGCTCGATCTCGTCGAGGCGCACCGCTCCACGATCATCTTCGCCAACTCGCGTCGATTGGCCGAACGGCTGACCGCCCGGCTCAACGAGCTCGCCTCCGAGCGGGCCGGTGTCCTGCTCGAGCAGCCGAAGCGACCGCCGGCCGAGCTGATGGCCGAGTCCGGCTCCGGCCACCCGAGCGGCGAAGTCGTCGTGGCTCGGGCGCACCACGGGTCGGTGTCGCGCGAGCAACGGTCCCTCGTCGAAGAGGAGCTCAAAGCCGGCCTCCTGCCCGCGGTCGTGGCGACGTCCTCGCTGGAGCTCGGCATCGACATGGGCGCGGTCGATCTCGTCGTCCAGGTCGAGTCCCCGCCCTCGGTCGCATCCGGGCTGCAACGGGTCGGGCGCGCCGGGCACCAGGTCGGTGCGGTGTCGCGCGGCGTCATCTTCCCGAAGTTTCGCGGCGACCTCGTCGAATGTGCGGTCGTGGCCGAGCGGATGCGGGCGGGCGCGATCGAGTCGATGCGCTATCCCCGCAATCCGCTGGACGTCCTGGCCCAGCAGATCGTGGCGATGCTGGCGCTGGACACCATGACGGTCGACGCGGTCGAGGAGCTGATCCGTCGGGCGGCGCCGTTCAGTGGGCTGCCCCGGTCCGCGCTGGAGGCTGTCCTCGACATGCTCGCCGGCCGCTACCCCTCCGACGCCTTCGCCGAGCTGCGTCCTCGCCTCGTCTGGGATCGCGTCACGGGTGAACTCTCCGCCCGCCGCGGGGCGCAGCGGCTGGCGGTCACCAGCGGGGGCACCATCCCCGACCGCGGACTGTTCGGCGTCTTCCTCGCCGGTGCCGACGGGCCCGGGCGCCGGGTCGGCGAGCTCGACGAGGAGATGGTCTACGAGTCCCGCGTCGGTGACGTCTTCCTGCTCGGCTCGTCGTCGTGGCGCATCCAGGACATCACGCACGACCGCGTCCTGGTGTTACCGGCCCCGGGCGAGGTCGGCCGGATGCCGTTCTGGAAGGGCGACTCGCCCGGCCGCCCGGCCGAGCTCGGGCGGGCGCTCGGCGCCTTCCTACGCGAGCTCTCCCAGGCGACTCCGGAGGTCGCGGCGGCCCGTGCCCGGGCCGCGGGGCTGGACGGCTGGGGAACCGAGAACCTGCTCGCCTACCTCGCTGAGCAGAAGGCAGCGACTCACCATCTGCCGGACGACCGCACGATCCTGGTCGAGCGCTTCCGCGACGAACTGGGCGACTGGCGACTCGTGGTGCATTCGCCGTTCGGAGCGCCGGTCAACGCGCCGTGGGCGCTGGCCATCGCGGCCCGGCTGCGCGAGCGGTCCGGCCTTGAGGTGTCCTCGCTCCACTCCGACGACGGCATCGTCCTGCGGCTGCCCGACACCGACGCCGAGCCGCCCGGCGGCGAGATCGCGGTGTTCGAGCCGGAAGAGATCGAGTCACTGGTCACCGCTGAGGTCGGGAGTTCGGCGCTGTTCGCGTCGCGGTTCCGGGAGTGCGCGGCGCGCTCGCTGTTGCTGCCGAGACGCGACCCGCGCCGCCGTACCCCGCTGTGGCAACAGCGGCAACGCGCGAACCAGCTGCTGCAGGTCGCGAGCGAGTACGGCGACTTCCCGGTCGTGCTGGAGGCGATGCGCGAGTGCCTGCAGGATGTCTTCGACGTGCCCGGTCTGGTCGGGCTGATGCGCGATCTCGGCTCACGCACCGTCAAGCTCGTGGAGATCGAGACCCCGGCCGCATCTCCGTTCGCCCGCTCGCTGCTGTTCGGCTACGTCGGGATGTTCCTGTACGAGGGCGACGCTCCGCTCGCCGAACGCCGGGCCCAAGCCCTGTCGTTGGATTCCGCGCTGCTCGCCGAACTGCTCGGGGCCACCGATCTGCGCGAGTTGCTCGACCCGGATGCGATTGCCCAGGTCGAGGCCGAGATCAGCCGGCTGGCCGAGGATCGCCACGCCCGTGGCCTGGACGGCGTCCACGATTTGCTGCGGGCCGTCGGTGATCTGACCACGGACGAGGCAATCGCCCGGGGAGCTACCGCTCACGACCTCGCCGGTCTCGAGGACGGCCGGCGGGCGATCCGGGTGCGGGTCGCGGGCGAACAGCGATGGCTGGCAATCGAGGACGCCGGCCGGGTACGCGATGCGCTCGGGGCGGCGCTTCCGGTCGGCGTGCCAGAGGCCTTCACCGAGCCGGTCCGCGATCCCCTCGGTGACCTGGTGTCGCGCTTTGCCCGCACCCACGGGCCGTTCGTGGCCCAGGATGTCGCCGATCGGCTCGGTCTCGGGGTGGCCGTCGTGTCGGTCGCGCTCAGCCGGCTCGGGGTCGCCGGGCGGCTGGTCCAGGGCGAGTTCCGGCCCGGCGGGGTCGGGACCGAGTGGTGCGACGCCGAGGTGCTGCGCGCGATCAGGCGACGCTCGCTGGCCGCGCTGCGCAAGGAGGTCGAGCCGGTCGAGCCGTCGACCCTGGGCCGCTTCCTGCCCGTCTGGCAGAACGTCGGCGGCCGGCTGCGCGGCGTCGACGGGGTGCTCACGGTCGTGGACCAGCTCGCCGGGTGCGCCGTACCCGCGTCCGCGCTCGAGCCGCTGGTGCTCGGCAGCCGGGTCGTGGACTACTCGCCGTCGATGCTGGACGAGCTGACCGCGGCCGGCGAGGTCCTGTGGGCCGGGCACGGGACCCTTCCCGGCACCGACGGCTGGGTGTCGCTGCACCTCGCCGACTCCGCGCACCTGACGCTGCCTGACCACGACGTGCTCGACACGACCCCGCTGCACGAGGCGATCCTCGCTGCGCTCACCGGCGGTGGCGCCTACTTCTTCCGTCAGCTCGCCGACGCTGCGGGGTCCTCCGACGACAAGTCCATGCTGGCCACTCTGTGGGACCTGGTATGGGCCGGCCGGCTCACCAACGACACCCTGGCACCCCTGCGCTCCTTGGCTGCCGGTGGC
>JAVHVH010000059.1:0-4424 GCA_032160665.1 Pseudonocardiales bacterium | reverse complement strand
TTGACCTTCCTGCACCCGCTACCGCTGGACGCACCCAGCGCAGGAAGATCAACGCGACCAGCACCCTCCGCGCCCCGGCCCACTTGACCTTCCTGCACCCCGTGCCGGCGGACGCACCCAGCGCAGGAAGATCAACGCAAGATCAACGCGACCAGCACCCCCGGCGCCCCGGCCCACTCGACCTTCCTGCACCCGCTACCGCTGGACGCACCCAGCGCAGGAACGTCAACGTGTGTGGTGCAGGCGGTCAGACAGCAGCCCGGGCGGCGAGGGCCCGTCGGGGCCGGCTGGGGGACACCCGCGTCGGCGCAAGAAGCTGCAGTTCGAGCACGTCCGGGGCGATCGGCTTGGACAGCAGGAAGCCCTGGACCTCGTCGACTCCTTCGCGCCGAAGGTGATCGATCTGCGTCGTCGTCTCGACGCCCTCGGCGAGAGTCTTCAGGCCGAGGTTCTTGCCGAGTTGCACGAGCATCCGCACGAGCGAGTCCGACTCACGAGAGGTGCCCAGCGCGCTGGTGAACGCCCGATCGATCTTGAGGCAGTCGACCGGCAGGCGCTGCAGGTAGGCCAAGCTGGAGTAGCCGGTGCCGAAGTCGTCGATGGCGAGCTGCACCCCGAGCGCCTTGAGCTCGACCAAGCGACCAGCGCTCGCCTCGAAGTCACGCATCAACCCCGTCTCGGTGATCTCCAGGGTGAGGAACGCCGCGTCCAGGCCGCTCGACCCGAGCGCGTCGCACACTTGCTCGACGACGACGTCAAGGTCCAGCTGCCGCGTCGACACGTTCACCGACACGCTCAACCTGCTCCCCGCGGCGTGCCACTTGGCCATCTGCCGGCACGCTTCGCGCATCACCCAACCGCCGACCTCGATGATGTGGCCGCTCGATTCCAGGAGCGGAATGAATTCCCCAGGCTGGATCTCGCCGCGCGTCGGGTGGGCCCAACGCAGCAGCGCCTCGACGCCGACCACCGTCAGATCGTTGAGGTCGTAAATCGGCTGATACACCACCCGGAACTGGTTGGCTTCCAACGCCTTGCGGAGATCGAACTCGAGCTCGTAGCGGTGCTGGATGTCCGGGCCCATCTCGGCCCGGAACGTCCGATGACAGTTCTTGCCGGCCGCCTTGGCTTCGCGCAACGCGGTCTCGGCGTCACGCAGCAGCTCGCTCGGAGCGACCCGGTCTCCTGTCGCGATCCCGATGCTGGCCGTGACCCACAGGGGCAGCGCTACGCGCGGAATGTCGAACGGCTCGCGGAACACCGTCACGAGCCGCTCCGCGACGTGCTGCGGCACGTGCCCAGACGAGCCGTCGAGCAGAACGACGAATTCGTCGCCACAGATGCGACCGACGGTGTCCACGTCGCGAATCACGTTCGTCATGCGAGCGGCGACGGCTTGCAACAGCGCGTCTCCGGCGACGTGACCAAGAGTGTCGTTGACGTTCTTGAACCCGTCGAGATCGACGTACAACAGGGCGCCCTCCGAGTCGTTGCGTCGGCTCCTCGCCAGCATGTGCTCGACCCGATCCATGATCAACACGCGGTTGGGCAGGCCGGTCAGCCGATCATGCAGCTCCTGATGACGCAGCTCCCCGGTCTTTCGCTCGATGTCCGCGCTCGCGACCACCAGGCCGCGGTTGAGCCACGAGATCCGAACGATCACCAGCAGGAACGAGACCATCGACGAGATGGAGAGGACGGTTGAATAGCTCGGATAGGTCAACAGGAGGATCGGGGCAATCAGCACCGACCCGCCGAGGAAGATGAGCCGACCGGCCCGCAGCCGATGATCCGTTCTTGCCCTCGCCCGCGGGAAGGACCCCGCAGCCGGATGCAGCGCAGCCGCAGCCATCAGCAGATAGCTCGCCATCCAGAGGCCGTCGTTGGGCCCGCCCAGGTGATACGTCCCGTTCGACAGCAGGAAGGCGGCCAGCGAGTCCGAGAGGAGCAGCATCACGCAGCTGCCCACCAGGAACCGCATCGGGCCGTTGGACTTCGAGCCCACGACGAGGCGCACCAGGATCGCGAAGAGCAGGACGTCCATCACCGGGTAGAGGAAGGCCACGAGGTGCGCCGTCGGCGCGAGCCCCTTTGCGTGCAGGGCCGGCGACAGCACGTACACCCACATCACCATGAAGCCGCCGGTCACCAGGATCACCGTGTCGAGCAGGTCACCCGTTCGGTCCGGCCCGCGGCGGTGCTTTGCCATCGTCAGCAGGGCGACCATGAAACACGGAAAGGCCAGCAGGAACAGCACGTCGACCGCGCTGGGAAACGAGATCGACCGGTGCGTGACGAGCGGGTATCCGTAGTTCGGGACGTTGGCGATCGTGGACAGCGTCATCCCGGTGGCCAGCGCCGACCACACGACCCGCGCCGGGCCGGGCGTCCGGACCGCAGCCCGGAACCCGGCGAACGCTCCGAACCCGTTGACCGAGCACAGCAGGATCGCCTGGGCCACTCCCGCAGTCGGGAGCTGGTAGTACGTGAAGATGGCGACCGCACCGACGGCGAGCAGGATCAGCATCCCGCGCGACGCGATGAACCCGTTGCCGGGCAGCCCGCTGGGCATTGTCAGCGAGCCGCCGCGGGAGGGTTCGGGCATAGGGGTCAGCTCCTGCGGTCATCGTGCAAAGAGCCCCCGCACAACGGAAGCGATACCGAGGGTTCGGCGCGCTTCCTTGGTGCCAGCAAAACGTATGGCTGGACACGCGTCGCAAGTAGGGTCAAACGCCCCGCCTCGTCGACGGTCTTTAGTCCCGGGCCCCCTCGATGGTCTTGACCCGGTCCTCGAACTTCGTCGAGAGCACGACCGTCGTCCGGGTGCGGGCCACGCCCGGGATCCCGGTCAGCTCCCGGATCGCGGCTTCCAGGCCACCGACGTCGGGAACTCGGACCTTCACGACGAACGTTTCCTCGCCGGCCACGAACCAACAGTCCTCGACCACGGGGATCCCGGTCAGCGAGACGGCGATCTCCTCGCTGTCGGCGTTGTCGGTGATGAAGATCCCGATGAGCGCGCTCATCGCGTAGCCCAGCGCGCCGGGGGCGATCGCCGCGTGGTACCCAGTGATCACTCCGGCGGCCTCGAGCTTCGCGACCCGCTCGTGTGCGGCGGGCGCGCTGAGCCCGACGATCCGGGCCAGCTCGGCATACGTGGCGCGAGCGTTGGCGCGCAGGGCGTCGAGCAGCTTGCGGTCGACCGAGTCCACTTAGCCGACGCTAGCGGAGAACCTCAGTCGGCCGGACGCTTTGCGCCGGCGTCGCCGAGCGTGCCCGTCCAGCGGGTGATGAGGTCGTGCTCGACCGCCATGGCGTCCAGCACCTTGGCGGCCACGAAGTCGACGAGCTGGGCGATGCTCTGCGGTGCGCTGTAGAACCCCGGACTGGCCGGCAGCACAATGGCACCCGCGTCGTGCAGCGCGAGCAGGTGCTGCAGGGTCGCGCGGGTGTACGGCGTCTCGCGCGGGACGATCACGAACGGGCGACGCTCCTTGAGGGTGACGTCGGCGGCGCGCTGCAGCAGGTCCTTGGACAGCCCGATCGCGATGCCGGCGACCGCGGCCGTCGATGCCGGGACGACGACCATGCCGCGGGCGGGGTAGGAGCCGCTGGCCGGGCCGGCGGCCAGGTCGCCGGCGGGCCAGTAGGCGACGTCGTGCAGGTCGCGGCCCAGCCAGGTCACGAGGTCGTCGCGCCAGTGGCTGTCGCGGAAGGACAGCCCGGTCTCGTCCAGGATGGTCAACCGGGCGGCCCGCGATACGACGAGGTCGACCGGGTGCCGCGCGTCCAGCAGGCCGTTGAGCACCGAGCGGGCGTACGGGGTCCCGGAAGCACCGGACACCCCGACGATCCACGGCACCCGCGCCCCCCCGTCCGTCACCGCTTTGCACCTTTCAGTGTCCCAATTCGGCGCCGAGGGGGGAGCTGAAAGGTGCAAAGCGCGGGGGTTGTGGGGCCCAGCTCGGCCGGCGCGGGGGTTGTGGGGCCCAGCCCGGCCGGCGCGGGGGTCATCGGCCCTCCCCTGCCCGCGGCGGGGGTCAACGGCCCAGCCCGTGGACCAGCAGGTCGGCCAGCGCGAACCCGAACAGCCCGATGCCGATCACGCCGTTCGCGGTGAAGAACGCCCGGTTGACCCGGGACAGGTCCTCGGCCCGCACGATCGCGTGCTCGTAGACGAGGACGCCGGCGGTCAGCACCACCCCCGTCCACCACAGCCAGCCGAGCCCGGCCGCGGCACCGAACCAGGCGAACGCGGCCACCGTCGCCACATGCACGATCGACGAGGCGCGCAACGCGGCCGGGATCCCGAACCGGGCCGGGAACGAGCGCGACCCGATCTCGCGGTCGATCGCCGCGTCCTGGCACGAGTAGATGAGGTCGAAGCCGCCGATCCAGGTGCCGACCGCGATCCCGAGCGCCAC
>JAVHVH010000021.1:0-4228 GCA_032160665.1 Pseudonocardiales bacterium | reverse complement strand
CGGGCGACGTCCTAACCGCCGATGGGGACGATCTTCGGGCGACGATCAATCTGCCGGCGCGTCGAGTCGAGCGGCGAGCTGGCGTCGCGAGGTGATGCCGAGCTTGGCGTAGCTGCTGGTCAGGTGGGTTTCGACGGTCCGCAGCGTCACGAACAGCGACTCGGCGATCTCGCGATTCGTCCGGCCGGCGGCGGCCAGTTGCGCGGTGCGCAGCTCGCTCGGGGTCAGCGCGTCGCGTCCGCGTGTCGCGGCGCGGCGGGGGCGCGCGCCGGCGATCGTGAGTTCGTCTCGGGCTCGGTTGGCGACCGTGGTGCCGCCGAGGCGGTGGGCCAGGTCGAGGGCGCTCCGCAGCTTTTGCCGCGCCTCGCTGCGATGGCCGGCGCGCCGCAGCGCCGCCCCGAGCTCGCAGAGCGCGCGTGCGTGCTCGAGTGGCGCGGGGGACGATTCGAGGATCTCGGCCGCCTGGCGAAGCAACTCGATGCCGTGTGCCCCGTTGCGGATCATGCCGGCCGCACGCAGGGCAACCCCGATCGCGCGTTGCGCACCCCAGCCGCGGGCGAGCTCGACCTCCTCGTCGGCGAGGGCGGTTGCCCGGTTGCGGTCGCCGAGTCGGGCGAGGGATTCGGCCGCACTCGATCGCCATGGCACCATCGCCGGGTTGGTCACGCTCCACGCCGCGCATCGTTCGCCGGTTTCGAGCAGGTCGGTGACCGCGCTTCGGTGGTTGCCGGCCGCAGCGTGCAGCCGACCGCGGGCGAGCAGCAGCGGGGTGGAGGCCCAGCTGAGCGGTAGCGTGCCGTCCAGTTCGCGCTCAGCGAGCTCCCGGAAGGCCAAGTTGATCTCAGCGCGTTCGATGAGCGCCTCGACGAGGAAGGCCACCGTGACCGGAGCCAGCCGGATCTCGGCGTCTCCGGCAACGGCTCCGCGTGCGTGGGCTACGGCATCGCCGATCGAACCGCGGTACAGCGCGGCCAGCGACGCGCACGTCGACCCGACCGAGACGCCGAGCGGCCACACATTGCGCTGCGCCAGCGCGAGCCAATTGTCGATACGGGTCCGCGCTTCCTCAGCGTGATCGGCGAAGGCGAGCACGAGGATCGCCTCGGGCAGGGTCGTGGCACCGGCCGCCGGCGCCTCGTCGGCAGCGACCAGCGCCTGCCGAGCGTGCTGCACCGCGGCGTCCCGATCGGTCCCTTCCGCGGTCGTCTCGATCGCCAACTCGGCATGCAATCGCGGTCCGAGGAGTTCACCGGCGCCCACCCGGCGCCGCAGGTCCGCCACCAGCTCACGGCGCAGGTGCTGGGCCGATGGCTCCCACCGCGCCGCGCTGAGTTGCCCGGCCGCCAAGGACGCGCGCACGGCCGCTGGCTCGTGCTGGGCCGCGCCCAAGCCGTCGCCCAACACTCGCACCGCGTCCGGGAGCCGGCCGGCAAGGGTGAACGCATCACCGAGGGTCAACGCGATCACCGCGCGAGTGGATCCGTCGCTCGCGCGCTCGAGGGCTTCGGACAGGTGGGGCAGCGCGGCTGTCGGGTCGTGCTGCGCCTCGACGGTGCCAAGTTCGAACAGCAGCCGCGCTCGCAGCTCCTCGCTCGGCGGCTCGGCCAGCGCGCGGCGCAGGTAGTCCGCGGCGATCTCCGGCGCGCCGCGCGCCCGCGCGTCCGCGGCTGCTTCGCGGAGCCGCCCGACCGTCCAGTCGTCGGCGTTAGGCAGGCTCTCCAGGAGGTGGAGGGCAACGCGCTCGAGCGGAGCCCGCTCGCCAGCAAGCAGCCGCGCAGCGCGGTGATGCCAGCGCCCCCGCTCGGGGCCGGACAGGTCGCTGTAGACGGCCGAGCGCAGCAGAGGGTGGACGAAGCCGATCAGCGTGTCGCCACTGAGGATTCCCGCCCGGATCAGGTCGCCGGCCGCGTTGGCCGCCTCGTCGACCTCGAGACCGGCGAGCAGCCGGGCCGGGCGAAGTTCGCTCGGCGCGTCCAAGATCGCGACGGCGCGGGCGAGGTCGAGGGCCGTCTTCGGCAGTTGTGCCAGACGTAGCAGGACGCTGACCGAAACGGTGGCGGGCGTCATTCGCCGCACGTGCGCGACGGACGATCCGACCGGGGGGACCTGCTCCGCGGCGAGATCCGCGACCAGCGAGCGCAGCAGGAACGGATTGCCACCGCTGACCTCGTGGCAGGCGAGGCAGAAGTCGTCGGTTGCCTCCGCCGACAGTTCACTGCGCACCACCGTCGCCGAGGCCGGCGCACGGAGCACGGCCGGCCGCAGCGCGGTCAGCGTCGGCTCCAGCCCGATTCGGCTCACCAGGGCCGACCCCCGTCCGGCCGACGCCGCCGCCGGTCGACCGGCCAGCACCAGCAGGACGGGCAACTCCGCGACCCGAGGCAGCAGATGCGCTATGAACCGAAGTGACGGAGGATCGGCCCAGTGCAGATCGTCCACCGAAAGCAGCAATGGCGAGCGCTGCGCCAGGTTCACGGTCAACCAGTACAGGCCGTGCAGCGTCGCGTACGACGCGTCAACTGCCGTCGCCGCAGACCCGATGCCCAGCGCCGGCCGCGCCAGCGCCGCTGCACCGGCGAACACGTCGTCGTCGCTGCCCGCGCCGGCCGTCGGACCGGTGAAAAGCTGGCGGACAACCCCCCAAGCGAACTCGCTCTCCAACTCGCCGGCCCGGGCCGAGCGGACCGCCATGCCGGCCTGCGCCCCAAGCGCGCCGGCCGCCGCGACCAGCGCCGTCTTGCCGATGCCCGCCTCACCGGTGATGAGCACGGCGCCGCCGCCGCGCTGGCTCGCGCCACGGATCAGCCTGGCAATGGTGTCGAGCTCCCGCTCGCGTTCAAGCATTCCCCCCGCGGCCGAGCTCACTCACGCACTGTAGGAGAGGTTCCGGGGTTCCGCCTCCCGGCCAATGCTCGTGGTGACAACCACGATGCCGCGGCGAGTGCAGCCACGCGACCCTTCGTCGCGTGCTCGACCCGCTGCTCGTACGCATCGACCTGGACCGCGACGCCGACCCGGTGAGCGGGCGCCTCTCGACCGGCGACGGGCCCGTCCGCGGCTTCGCGGGATGGACCGAGCTGTTCGCCGCGCTGCAGGACGCCGTCACAGCCGACCGGGCGGCGCACCGACCGGCGCCCCGAATTCCAGAGGTAGGCAGGCCATGAAGATCGCTGCAACGAGCGGTGTCAGACGATTCCGTGCCTTGGGCGTCGCGGGCCTTGGTGTGCTGGCCCTCTGCTTCGGTCTGCAGCCGGCGCGAGCCACGACGGAGACGTCGCTCGCGGGCACCGTGGTGCCCGTGGCCACTGCGCCGGGAGATCAGACCGATCCGCACATCAGTGGCGACTGGGTCGTCTACACCGACTTCAGCGCCGGATCATCGAGCGGCCGGATCCACTACCACAACGTCGTCACCGGGTTCGACGCTGCGATCCCGAATCTCGACGGCGGAGGCGACAGCCTCTCCGACATCAGCGGGACGACCGTCGTCTACATCCACTTTGCGGCAGGACGGCACGCCGTCTACTCCTTCGACATCGCAGCAGGTGGTGACCCGGTCGAACTCGACCCACAGCCGGCCAGCAACCGTCGGCGGTCCTCCGTCGGCGACCGGATGGTCGCCTGGCAGGACTTCGGCTTCACCGCACTCGTCTCGCCGGAGATCGTCGTCTACGACCTCGACACGCACGTCATGACCCGACTGACCGACGACGCCTTGTACGACCGCGACCCACAGGTCAGCGCGGACGGCAACACGGTGACGTGGGCCAAGTGCACCAGCATCGCCGGCGGTTGCGAGGTCTGGCACGCGGTGCGCACCGGCAGCACGTGGACGGCCGGCCCGCTCACCAGTGGCGGCACCGAGTCGTCGCTGCCCGACACCAACGGCAACACTGTCGTCTACGACCGCACCCTCGGATTCGACGAGAGCGACATCGTCTGGCAGCCGGTCGGCGGCGGACCGGAGGGCCAGCTCACTTTGCCCTCCATGCAGGAGAACCCGAGCATTAGCCGCGGCGTCGTGACGTTCGAGAGCTACGACCCGACGGCATCGACGCCCAACTTCGATCTCTACGCCTACGACCTGGCCACCGACCGGCTGTTCAGGCTCACCGATACGCCCGAGGACGAGTCGCTCAACGACGTGTGGGCAGCGCCGGACGGCACGCTGACCGAGGTATGGAGCCGGCGCGAGGCCACCGGCGACGACAACGTGTACGCCGAGACG
>JAVHVH010000273.1:0-5667 GCA_032160665.1 Pseudonocardiales bacterium | reverse complement strand
AGGACTTCGAACCACCTGCCTGGCGCGCTGCGTTCACCGATCCCCGCTGACACTCGCAAAGCCGTGTGCGCTATCAGCAGGTCGGCGTGCCGTCTGCGGCATGGCCGCGCTGCGCCGCGACAGCGGCTATGGTCGCGCGATTAGACGGTGACGAGGCGCGCCAGCTCGGAAAGCGTGCGCTGGTGGAGATCATTGATGTGCTCGACCAGTTCCCAGAGCTCGCTGAGGCTCCATTCTTTCTGGTCATGCGCTCCGTGGCGCCGAAAGGCGAAGGACGCGCCATCTCGCGTAACGACATCCCTGTTGGCGGTCCAAGTGGCGTGCAGCACGTGGTGACGCCGCGTCATGGCGTTGTTCGCATCGTGCAGCAGCCGGGTGAAGCTTTCACAAGCCTCGGCGGATACGTCGTCGCCAGCGTGAAGTGCCGAGGCGACGAGGTCGCGGTAGACCTTCTTCGCGTCCTCGTAAACGCGCGACCAAGACCGCCCGAGAAGCTCGGCGCTGCCCTCCTCGTCCAGTAGATGCGCGACGATCACGCCGATCACTGTCTCGAGACGCGCCGCGGTGATGGCCACCCAACCCACACACGTCGCAATGCGATCCATCGGCTTCAACGTCATGCCGAGATCCTCCCAGTCACCGTCGATTCAACGCGGCAGGAGCGGTAGTTGCACCGGCTGTATGAGCCGGGCGTTCACCTTCGAAGCTCGGCCTTAAGCTGTTCTGCGAGGCGCACCGCCATCTCGATTTCGACCCGCCGGATCGACACGCTCTCGACGTTGATACCGAAAGAGATGCCGAGGTTGCGGCAATAGGCGATGAGGTCGGTCGCAGCGCCAAGGGCCAGGCGGTAGGACGCTTCCAGTGTGTCCGTCGCATGTCGAAGGTCGTTCTCGATCCAGCGCGGAACGTCAATGCCTAGCCAACGCAGGAATTCCAGCGTCCGCATCGATCCGCATACCGAGAAGGTGAAGACGATGGGTGCGGCGGCGGTGCCGCGCGCAGCGCAGGCGTAGTGGTAGTCCGAGACCAGGTTCTTTGCCGCATTGACGTCGTAGACGACTTGGGTCACGAAGAACCGCGAACCCGCGTCCTGCTTCGCCAGAAGCCGCAAGTGTTCGTCATCGCGCCGACTGTGTCGTTCGGGGATTGCCACGCCGCCCAGGACCAATCCTGGATTGGCTTCGCGGCTCAGCGCTTGACCCTGCGCCAGCGACGTCGCCGGCTGGGTGCTCGTGCTTGCAGCCCCGACAAGCACTGCCAGCACTCGCGACGGATCTTGCTCCGCGAGCCAAGTCCGAAGCTCCGCGGGTGAATACTTGCCGACCGCGCGGTAGACGATCGCTGGAACCGACCAGCTCCTGAGGTTGTTCGCGAGGAAGTCCGCCGGGTCGAGCGTTGGCATGAACGGAAACGGACGTTGTGCCGGGTTCCGCACTGCTTCATCGGCTATGTCGTAGAGCACCATCCCGTCGAGGTCCAAAGGTCGCAGGCGAGCGAAAGTGGCATCGGCGATCTCTTGCGCGCGATCGCCGGCACTGGTCAGACGTGGCGGCGTCAGCGCGAACAGGAGGAACTCTCCCGAGCCGTCGCCAATTCGATCAACCAAGTCCATGACCGGCAACGTAGCGGTTGGCCAGCCTGGGCAGACAGCCGATCATCGGCGTGACCGCGCGCGGATCACGGCATAAGCGGACGCGCTGGCTGGCTCATTCTGGCTCAACGCATACGAGCGAGATCCCGTCGGATGTAGCGCAGGTGCGCCCACTCCTCCTCCATGATCACGCGGAGGCAGTCACCGACGCTCGGACGCCACTCACCGCCGCCCCAGGGGTTCTCGCGTTCCTCCGCGAGCAGCTCCGCCGTGGCCGTGGCCAGGAAGTCGGTCACCAGCTGCTGTCGCTCGGCACGCACCGCGAGGATCTCCTCGTAGACCGGTGGGTCCACGCGGAAGATCGACATCTCGAAGCCCATCTCGCCGGCGCCGGTGAAGATCTGGCCGATCTCGTGGAACGGCTGCTGCATCCGGAGGATCCCGCCGCGAAGCCAGGCGTCGGTCGCCAGGATGAGGTGCCGCAGGGTCTGGGCCAGGGACCACTCGTCATCGACGTGGGCGTCCACCAGGTCCGGCGGCGTGCCCGCCACCGTCGTCTGCCACGCGGACTGCACAGCGACCCAACCCTCGCTCAGGCCTTCGGGCGTCTGCGCCGTCTGCAGCTCCCGGCCCGGGAACTGCCGGTTAAGCTCGGCATCCACGAGCGGCACCACGTCGACCCCATTCACGAACAGGCTGCCGAAGAACAGGTCGTGGCTGTCGATGTCGAGTCCGCCCACATCGACGCTGCGCATCGTGACACCGCTGACATCGGAGAATCGCAGGGTGGCGCCCTTGAAGCTCGCCTTGACGAAGGTCGCGCCTTCGAACTCCTTCGTGCCGGAATAGTTCGTCATCGCAATATCATGACCGCTGTCGGGACAGTCCCGACCGACAGGATCGCGACCCGTGTCGGGCCAAGTCAGGGGCTGACCGGCGCTCCCGCCTCCACGAGCTCGCTCAGCCGCCACCGCCGTCGACGACGTGGGGGAAGCCTGGGCCCCGCATAGTCCGTGTGGCGGCGGTCGACCACCCTGGTGGATCGACCAAGAGCCCCACCTCGAGCTCCTGTTCTTGTGCGCCCTGCCCAACCTGTTCCGCGTCGAGTCCGACGTCCTCTCGCGGTGGGACATCGGCACCAACGACGGTCGCAGACAGGCCTACGGACTTTGCGCCCGATACGACCTAAACAGACGTGAGGCAGCGTCGGGACAAGGCAGTGTCGGGAGAGCCGAGCGCACATCGGCAGAACAGCGCGCTGTCTGCGGCTACTTGAACGTGCGTCTCGGTCGTGTCTGGGGCTCATCTCGGTACCGCCGAGATCGCGCATCGCACGCCTGACCCGCGCCGCACTTCGTCCGACCGCGTCATGCTCTGGAGATGCCGCCCGCCGAGAAGGACGAGTTCAGCAGGCTCAACCGACAGTTCTACCGATCCGAGCCCGCCGCCATCCTCGTCATGAAACTGAACGTGCTCATTTTTGCCGCATCCAAGTCCATTCAAGATGTGTCCGCCACGATCGCCGGCTCGACCTTCGAGAGCCTCACTGTCCGCATCGCGGAGGGCACATCCGTTGACGAAAACGACGAACGCGCGCAACAGAGCTACCTGATTTCCGAGACTCACTCCGTCTGGTACCAAGCGTCCGAATGCCTGATGCGCCTCTATCTCGCTCATACCGAACGCGGCGAGTGTCCGTGGATCGACCTCGCACGGTTGCGGACCGGTCACACATTCAACGAGACGCTGGCGAGGATTGCGAACCGCACCACTGACGTGTCAGGCGACGTCGCAGAGGTTTCACCGGCGGCTACCCGGACGTCGACACCGAATGCCTGGCCGCTGCAGAACGCTTCCTTCGCCTGATCGCCCGGCCCTCTCGGCGCTGCTCGCAACCTTCACAACTCGACGAAGCATGGGCTGGGTATCGTTCCGGGCCGCACCGGCCTTGGCGATGTGCACAAGTCAGTCTCCCGGCATCAGACCGGATCGACCAACGCACGGATGGACCAACGCAACAGTGCCGCTCAGCGCCCTCCAGCGCGACTGGTTTGGGCGAGGTTCGCACTTGTTCTCTTCGCGGGCATAAGGGTTTCTTCACGCGTCTGATAGTTGACTTACGTGTCGCATCGACGAGTGCTGGGGCCGCTGCTCATTCACGGGGTTGGGGTTCACCTCCGAAGACCACGTCGGTTAGCGAAGTTGGCCAGAGACCGGCCCGCGCTGGTTGACGCTTCTGTTGGCGATTGGTCATCTTCTTGGCCATGACTGGGACTGCCGTAATCGAACCGGAGACTGGCGCCCATCGCGTCGCCAGTGCGGATCTCGCGAGTCGGTCCGCGCATCATTGACCATCGCGTTCGACTGCTACACGTTTTCGTAGGCAGGCTACGTCAAATGTGGGTGTCCACGATCCTGTGGGCCGAGGAGGCTCGGTGCCGCGTCGACCGAGACTCGGGCGCGTGCCTCCATCGCCCTGGATGCGTGTAGGAGTTCACGGCTTTCACGGTGTCTGAGTTCTTACGTGAGAGCACGAAGAGCGCTCAGGGCTCGACGCTTGTGCGCTGGTGCCATGACGCGGCCCTCGGGCCAGGCAGGGGGACGATCATGCAGCATCGTCGACGGAATGCGTATCGACGAGCGTCCGTGGGTCGTCCTGGTTGGTCGCGGGCAGGGGTGTGGACGATCGGCCCGCCGATGTCGGCGAAAGGGCGTCGCAGGGTACGTGGCGTTGTCGCTCGTAGGGCGTTGAGTGTCGCCGTGGTCACCTTGATCGTCTGTGCCTGCCTGGTCGGCCTGGCCGCTCCCGCGGCACATGCCGCAGCCGGTCCGGTTGCCCTGGTCGCGTGGGGTGACATGGGGACGAAGCAGCAGGGCGTGCCCACTGGTCTGTCAGACGTGACCGCGATTTCTGCTGGGGGCGACTTCGGCCTGGTCCTCGAGACTGGCGGCACCGTCATTGCCTGGGGCGGGGACGGGCAGGACACAGGCTTCGTGCCGCCTGGGCTGACCGACGTGACCGCGATCTCGGCAGCTGCCGACTACAGCGTGGTACTGAAGGCCAACGGCACCGTGGTGGCCTGGGGTACTGACGAACGTGGGCAGGTCGATGTGCCGGCCGGGTTGGCGAATGTGACCGCCATATCCGCTGGCGATCACCACAGCCTCGCGGTGAGGAGCGACGGTACCGTCACCGGTTGGGGAGACGACAGCGACGGGGGACTCGATGTCCCGCCGGGCCTGGGCAATGTGGTCGCGGTCGAGGCCGGGTCGGGGCAGAGTATGGCGCTGCGATCGGACGGGACCGCCGCGGCCTGGGGCGCGAACACGTATGGACAGGGCACTGTGCCGGCTGGATTGGCGAATGTGACCGCAATCTCCGCGGGCTACGGATTCGATCTCGCGTTGAAGAGCGACGGGACCGTGGTCGCCTGGGGGCGGGACGACACGGGGCAGACCGCGGTGCCGGCCGGGCTGAATCACGTCGTCGCGATCTCCGCAGGCTGGGGGTCCAGCCTCGCGCTCAAGGATGACGGCACGGTGGTCGCGTGGGGGCGCCTTTACCCCACGTATCAGGGCGGGTTTCCGATGACTCCGCCGGACGGCCTGGACCATGTGGCCGCCATCGCGGCCGGTGGCTCGGATTCCATTGCGCTGGTCGGTGGCGCCGCCACACCGTTGACGACGGTCAGTTGCGACTGGCTGCCGTGCTCGCCCGGCGTGGATTACCGCGGAGCGCAGCTGGACCTGATCCCGCACGCCACCGCGGGTTCGCCAGTGACCCGCACGGTCTACACGCTCGACGGTACGGACCCCGCGACCAGTCCGACGGCCGTGACGTACAACCGTATGGGGTTGACCGTGACGTCGACTGCGACGCTGAAGTTCGCCTCGATCGACCAGGCCGGTCACGCGGAGCCGACCAGGTCGCTGTTCATTGGCGCGGTGCAGGACACGGTTCCCCCGGTCACCGCCGTCCACTGCGATGCCGCCCCATGCGGCACCGTGGCCTACCCCAAGCCCGTGTCGGTGAGCCTGACCGCGACCGATACCGGTGGCTCCGGCGTCGTCAA
>JAVHVH010000234.1:0-32992 GCA_032160665.1 Pseudonocardiales bacterium | reverse complement strand
GGCCACGGCGCGCCTTCGGCTCAGCGACCGCGAGGTCGTCCACCGGCGCGCGCATCGAACGCAGCGCCTGCCCGCCCAGCCAGACCAGATAGCAGGCGCCCAGGATGCGCAGAACGGCGTAGCCGATCTCACTGGCCCGCAGCAGAGCGGCCAGCCCGAGCGAGGCGGCCGAGATCCAGATCGTCAGGCCGGTGAGCAGGTGGCGGCGACGCTGAACGTGGCGATCGCTACCAACATGGTGCGATGGTAGGACCTCGACGAGGTCAGGCGCCTCGCAATTCCACGCAGCACTCGCCGGCGCGCGGTGCGAGCACGGCAGTCACCCGTTCGTTGACCTCGAATCCGGCCAGGATGCCGGAAATATAGGCGTGGTTGATGCCGCAGACCAGCCCGGGCGCCGCAGCCGCCAGCGGGTGGAAGGGACAGTTGCCCAGCCGGACCGTGGTTCTGGTGCGCTGCGGCTCGAAACCGTGCCGAGCCAGCAGAGCCTCGGACAGGGACGTGGCGCGCTCGGCGCCCACCCGGCCCGGTCGGACCCGCTCTCGCTCGGCCGTACCGAGCGCGATGCCGTGTTCGCGGGCGGTCCGGAGGGCGGCCTCTTCGGCCGTCTCCCCGCCCCGCTCTCCCCTCACTGCGTCGACGAGGATCGCGGCCAGCACCTCCGGCGCGCGCTCGGGCACTCGCACCGCGAAGTCGGCGCCGGCAAGCTCGTAAACGCGCGGCGCGCGGCCGACGCGCCGCGCCCGGCCGGTGCCGAACCCGGAGCGCAGCAGCCCGAGCTCGACCAACTTGTCGAGGTGGAAGGCGGCGAGCTTGCGGGAGATCCCGACGGCACCGGCGGCCTCCTCGCGGGTGACGGGGGCCCGGGTGAGCCGGACGTGCTCGTACAGCGCGTGCCTGACGTCGTCGTCGAGCCCCGCGATCGCCGCCACCGCATCGCGATCCATAGCGACAGTAGAACCAATTTTCGCTAGCAGAGCAATCAAAGCGTCCAAAGACTTGACGGCGACTCAGAATAAAACCAAGCTACGTTAGTGAAACTCAGGAGAGGTCGACGATGACGGCGGTGTCCCGAACGGTCGCCGCGGACTTCGGCCCGCACCTGCGGGTAGCTGCCCCCCCGGCCGTGGTCGACCTCGCCGCGGCCGAACTGGCGGCGGCCGAATTCCTGCACGCGCTCGGGATCGAAACCGACAGCGAGAGCCTGAAGGGCACGCCCGGTCGCATGGCACGGGCCTACGCGGAACTATTCATCGCGCCGGAGTTCGACCTCACCACCTTCCCGAACGACGAGAACTACGACGAGCTCGTTCTGGCCCGCTCGATCCCGGTGCAGTCGGTCTGTGAGCACCACCTGCTGCCCTTCGTCGGCGTCGCGCACATCGGATACCTGCCGGGCGAGCGCATCCTCGGCCTCTCGAAGTTGGCGCGTGTCGTGCAGCATTTTGCCGCCCGTCCCCAGGTCCAGGAGCGGCTGACCAAACAAGTGGCAGGGTGGTTGCAGGACAACCTGTCACCGGCGGGAGTCGGCGTGGTCATCGAGGCCGAGCACACCTGCATGACGGTTCGCGGCGTGCGGGCCAGGGGCTCCACTACCGTGACTTCGGCGCTGCTCGGAACCGTTCGCGACGACCCGCGCTCGCGCCAGGAGTTCTTCGCACTGGCCAGGTCCGGCGCGTGAGCGCCGGACCGGAGATGGAGATCGACATGGCTGACGCACCGTCGAGCATCGTGATCGTGGGCGGCGGACTGGCCGGCGCGAAGTCCGCGGAAGCCCTGCGCGAGCAGGGCTTCACTGGCCCGGTGACGTTGATCGGGGACGAGCAGCACCTGCCCTACGAGCGGCCACCGCTGTCAAAGGCCTATCTCGCCGGCAAGGCCCAGTTCGACGAGGCCGTCGTGCATCCCGCGGAGTGGTACGAGGAGAAGAACATCGAGCTGCGCCGCGGGATCGCAGTCGTCGCGCTCCATCGGGACGGTCACGAGGTCGAACTCGCGGACGGGACCCGGCTCGGGTACGGCGCGCTGGTGCTCGCGACCGGATCCGCGCCCCGCACCCTGCCGCTGCCGGGTGCGGACGCCGACGGGGTGCTCACGCTGCGCCATCGCGAGGATTCCGACGCGGTCCGAGCGACGTTCGGCCCCGGCCGGCGGCTGGTCATCATCGGGGCCGGCTGGATCGGCCTCGAGGTCGCCGCGGCCGCTCGCGACGCGGGCACCGAGGTCACCGTCCTCGAGGCGGCGGAGCTGCCCCTGCTTGCCGTGCTGGGCACCGAGATGGCCACCGTCTTCGCCGACCTGCACCGCGAACACGGCGTCAACCTGCAGTTGGGCGTCTCGGTCGCCGAGATCGTGACGCACGGCGGCCGGGCCACCGGCGTGCGGCTGACCGACGGGACCGAGTTCGCCGCCGACGCCGTTCTCGTCGGCGTGGGCGCGCGGCCCCGCACCGAACTCGCCGAAGCGGCCGGCCTCGAGGTCGACAACGGCGTGCTGGTCGATGCCTCGCTCCGTTCGAGCGACCCGGCGATCTACGCCGTCGGCGATATCGCCAACCAGGAGCACCCGACGCTGGGGCACCGGGTGCGCGTCGAGCACTGGGCCAACGCACTGAACCAGCCGGCGGCGGCCGCGGCCGCCGTCCTGGGCGAGGCGGGCGGGTACGACGCACTGCCGTACTTCTACAGCGACCAGTACGACCTCGGCATGGAGTACGTCGGCAACGCGACGCCCGGTTCGTACGCGCGGGTCGTGGTCCGCGGCGACGTCGGCACCCGCGAGTTCGTCGCGTTCTGGCTCGACGACGCGGACCGCATCCTGGCGAGCATGAACGTCAATGTGTGGGACGTCGTCGACGAGATCAAGCCACTGATCGCCGCCAAAGCTCCGGTCGACGTGGCCAAGCTCGCCGACCCCACCGTGCCCTACGACAAGGTCGCGAAGTAACGGCTCAGGCGAGGAGCGTCGTGAGGACGGTGCCCAATGGCGCGTCCACCTTGAGGTCGGCCAGCGGATCGCCGCGAGTGTCACCCTGGTTGACGATCGCGACCGGGATGCCGAGCGCGGCCGCGCGCCGCACGAACCGCAGCCCCGACATCACCGTCAGCGACGAGCCCAGGACGAGCAGCGACGCCGCCGCCTCCACCAGGGCGTAGCACGCCGCGACCCGTGGCCGCGGCACGTTCTCGCCGAAGAAGACGACGTCGGGCTTGACCAGGTCCGATGCGCAGTACCGGCAGCCGACCGGCACGAAATCGTCCAGATCGTCGTCGGACAGCTCGGCGTCACCGTCGGGATTGATCCGCGCCACCGCGGCGACGAACGCGGTATTGGCCGCCCGCAGCCGCTCGTCCAGGGCGGCTCGGGTGTCGCGCAGGCCGCAGGACAGGCAGACGACGAGGTCGAGCCCGCCGTGCAACTCGATCACCTCGCGGGCACCGGCCGCTTGGTGCAGCCCGTCCACGTTCTGAGTGATGATGCCGGCCAGCAGGCCGCGCTCCTGCAGCGCCGCTACCGCCCGATGTCCGTCGTTCGGACGGGCGCCCGCGATCTGGCGCCAGCCGAGATGGCTGCGGGCCCAATACCGCCGCCGCGCGTCGGGCGAGCCGACGAAGGCCTGATACGTCATGGGCGTGTTGCGGCGCAGCGCCCCGGTCGGGCCGCGGTAGTCCGGAATCCCGGACTCGGTGGACAGTCCCGCCCCGGACAAGATGACCGCTCCCCCGGCGAAGACCAGCTCGCGCAACGCCCCGAGGCCGGTGTCGACGGTTGTGGTCACCGTTCCATGGTGCCCGATCACTCGTCAGCGAGCGCGCGTCCGTAGCGCTGCTCGACCCGGCGCCGGACGTCAGAGTTCTTGCGCGACGCGGGCTGGATGAAGATCTCGTCGAGGACGTTCCACTTCTGCCGAAGTTCCGCGTCCAGGCGAACGCAGGCCTCCTCGAGATCGGCGCCGCTGGCGGAGTCGACGAAATCGACACGGGTGCACAACAGGATCCGGTCGGTGCCGGTCAGCATCGTCAACACGTCCACGACGTCGTCGACCTCGGGCTGCTCCTCGAGCCAGTCGACGATCGCCTCGATCAGCCGCGGGTCGGCCTGCTTGCCGATGAGCAGCCCCTGGCAGGCCCGGGCCAGGACGAACGTCACCGCCAGGAGGAGGACGCCGATGACGAGCGAGGCTGCGCCGTCCCAGATCGCCGAGCCCGTCACCTGGTGCAGGGCGACGCCGGCCGCCGCGACGGCCAGGCCGACCATGGCCGCGCTGTCCTCCAGCAAGACGCTGTTCACCGCGGGATCACGGGGGGTGCGCATGTACTGGCCGACCGAGAGCCGAAGGCGGGCCGTCTCGCCCTGCATCTGGCGGGCCGCCTGCCGCAGCGAGATCCCTTCCAGGATGGCCGCTAACGCCAGCACCGGGTAGTTGATCCACAGCTGCTCGTGCGGTTCTCCGGTCTCGAAGATCGTCTTGAAGCCCTGATAGAACGAGAACGCCGCACCCGAGACGAAGATCGCCACCGCAGCCAGCAGCGACCAGAAGTAGCGCTCCTTGCCGTAGCCGAAGGGATGCGACCGGTCCGCGGGTCGTTGCGATCTGCGCTGCGCGATGAGCAGCAGGACCTCGGTCGTGCTGTCCCCGGCCGAGTGCGCGGCCTCCGACAGCAGGGCCGCCGATCCGGTCAGCAGGCCGGCCGCGAGCTTGAGCACCCCCACGCCGAGGTTCGCACCGAGGGCGAGCAGCACGGTCAGCGTGCTCTCGCCCTGCTTCTCGACCTGGTTGTCCTCACCCACCCGACGAGCCTGCCCACCGGCGACATATGCCTACCTCGGCCGAGCTATAGGTAGCGGGCGGTGTAGGCGGCGAAGCGCTCGTCCACCTCGGCTCCGGTCAGCCCGAAGTCATCCAGCGCATACCGGTGCGCGGGGACCCGGTGCCCGGATCGGCTCGCCGCGTCCTCGGCGGCCACGGCGGCGCGGACCGGCTCGGTCCAGGGCAGCCCGAAGTGCGCGTAGACGGCCTCGACGGTGCCCACCGGGTCGGCGACGAGGTCGCCGTAGCCCACGTCCAAGAAGTGCGCGGGGTCGTGCCGCTCCCGGGCGGCCATGAACGCCTCGGCTCCGCGACCGAGCAGGTCGAGCTGATCGCGCCCGATCGTCGCGCCGACGAAGCGTTCCGAGTAGCCGGTGGTCGCCAGCGCGCCCAGGCTGCAGCTCGAGGCCAGCGCCGTGCGGACGTCACGGTGCGTCTGGACGATGAGCGCATCGGGATAGACCGCGAGCAACGCGTCGAGCGCGAACAGGTGGCTCGGATTCTTCAGCACCCAGCGCTTGCCGACGTCGTCGACGCCGATCAACTGCAGGTTGCGCCGGTGCCGGGCATAGGCGGGCGTCCAGTCCTGCTTGGCCAGCCACGCCGAATAGGCCGGGATGTGACCGAGTGATTCGTAGGACACCGACATCGCCGATTGCCGCAGCAGTTGCCAGCACTCCTCGACGGTGTCGGCAGCGATGTAGTGCACTCCGCCGAACGTGGGGTTGGCCGCGTAGAACTTCGCGAACCCCGCCTGGATGTGCTGGAAGACGGGGTTGTCGGCCCAGGTGTCGCGCGGCGGACGCGGCTGGGGCATCTCGCACAGCCATTGCTCCAGCCCCTGGTGCATGGGGTCGGCGGCGAGCAGCCGGTGCACGGCGGTGGTTCCGGTGCGGGGCAACCCGGTGACGAAGATCGGCCGCTCGATCGGTACGTCGGCGGTGCCGGGATTCGCGGCCCAGCCGGCCTCGCTCAGCAAGCGGGCCACGAGCGCGCCGCGCAGCTCGGACCGCTTGACCCGCCGGCCGAGCTCGGTCAGCGCCTCGTCCTGCGCGTAGGAATCGAGCAGGACGCCCAGGCCCTCGCGGTACTCGTCGTCCCCGAAGTCGGTCAGCCCGGTCAGCTTGATCGCCGACGCATGGAGGTCCTCGACCGTACCGACGGAGTCTCGCGACATCAGTGGTGGAACTCGCCGCAGTTGACGTCGAGGCAGTGTCCGCTGATGTCTCGCGCCATCGACGAGGCCATGAACACGACGGCGTCGGCGATCGCGTCCGGGTCGGGCAGCCGACGCAAGTCCATGTTCGCGGCGGTCTCGTCGTACACCACCTGCGCCTCGACCCCACGCTTCTTCGCGAGGTAGGCGAAGTAGTTCTGCAAGGTGTCGGCCCAGATGTAGCCGGGGGCGACCGAGTTCACCCGGATGCCCTGCGGGCCGAGTTCGGTGGCCAACGCCTGGGCCAGCGCCAACAGGGCCGACTTGGCCATCTTGTACGCCCCGTACGGCTGGCTGGAGTGCCGCAGCACGGACGAGTTGATCATCACGACCGAGCCGGTCGACTCGGCGAGCGCGGGCGCGAACAGCCGGGTCAGTCGAAGCGCACCGAGCACGTTGGTCTCGAAGCCGGCCCGGACCTGGTCGAAGTTGACGGTGGCGAGATCACCCAGCGGCGGGATCGCGAACGCGTTGTTGACGAGGGCGTCGATGCGGCCGAACTCGGCCAGCGTGGCCTCGACGAGGTTCTGCGCCGAGTCCTCGGAGTTGATGTCGGTGCCGACCTGCAGCGTGCGCCGGCCCAATTGCTTGATCTCGTCGGCGACGTCGGCCAGCCGCGACTCGGTGCGAGCCGCCAGCACCACGTCGGCTCCGGCCTTCGCGGCTTGCACCGCGATCGAGCGGCCCAGTCCTGGGCCCACACCGGCAACGACGACGATCTGGTCCTCGAGAATTCCCATTACCGGACCTCCTCTGGACCGCTTGCGTCGCTCATCCCAACATCCTTTTCGCTACGGCGGCCTGGCGGGCCGCGATCCGAGCGCGCCACTCGTCGGAAGTGACGCGGGCAGTCTGGTAGTGCGGCAACCGGTCCGGGATCTCGTCGAAGCGCAGCTTCTCGACCGTCGGACCGTCCGCCGCGGTGAACTCCCGCGCCGTGCGCTGCCACCGGATCTGCAGGTAGCCGCGGGTATGACCCGTGCATTCCAGCCAGTTGGCCAGGCCGGGGTCGCGCTCGGACACCACGAACCGCAGCATGCCGTCCGGGTCCTGATTCGCCTGGTCCGCGGTCAGCGACGTCTGGTGGTTCGCGAAGTCCATCGACAGGTACCACATGGTGCCGAGCTGGAACCCCTGGTACGGAGCGTCCGAGGCCGGGACGGTGATGATCAGCGCTTCGTCGTCGGTGAGCTCGTAGTGACCGGCCGAGGAGTACTGCGTGGCCAGTCCCCCCGGTGTGAGCCGGGGCTCGGTCATCGTGTTGACCGGCAGCTTCAGATAGAACCACTCGGGGAACTGCAGGAAGGTCTTGAGCTGTTGGACGAGGGTCTTGGCCGCCGCGTTGTAGCGCTTGCCGAGTTTGGCCTCGTCGGCGAGATCGGGCGCCGCGCCGATTCGGTCCACCCGCTGGATCGCAATCGTTCCCGGCTCGGCCGTCCAGTCGCTCCATACTTCGCGGACCAGCAGCATCGCCGCCCGCGGGCCGAGGACGACGTGGTTCGCCGGCGGGTCGTCGCGAGGCGGTCCGAACCGAAGCTCGAAGGTGCCATCGGCGGCAATCTCGATCTCGCGGTCGTCGAAGGCGCTGAGGCTGTCCGGGACGTCGGCCGGCGAGTAATCGCCGTTGAGGATCTGGAAGCTCAGGTCCGCCGTCTCGCCGCGTCGACCGGTGACGACGTACTCGGCGGCGTCGTGGATCCGGGCGCTGAAGTACAGCGTGTCCGGATTGTCGAGCCCGACCTTCGTGTACGGCGTCGCGGACCGGACAAAGTACGGGAAGTCCCGCTCGTAGCCCCAGGCCGACGCGAGCGCGGCGCGGATGCTGCCGGCGAGATAGTCGAGGCCCTCGACGAGATCCTGCTCGATGCGTACGTGGGGCGCATCACGCACGACTTTCTCGGCCTCGACGATGGCGTTCGCGAGAGACTGCGTGAGCACGGTCACCTAACCTGTTCCTGGTTTCCTGCGGTACAAATGTGAACCGCTACGGTAGAGTCCGGAGCCAGAGTAGAACGTGTTCTAGGTGGGGTCAATGTCTTCGTCGCGGCGCTCCCCGCCCACGCGGCGGGTGGTGGATCTGCTCGATCACGTCCTCGCCCACCCCGGTGAGCGGTTCGGGCTGTCCGAGCTCTCCCGCGCCCTGGGCATCAGCAAACCCACGTGCCTGGGCATCGTCAGCACGCTGGCCGAGACGGGCTGGCTGGTCTGCGACGCCAAGTCGCGCGCGTACGGTGTCGGCCCGGCCCTCGTGGCCGCCGGGAGACTGGCGCACCGTGCGGTGCCGGGGGCGGAGGCCGCCGAGCGGCACCTCGTCCAACTCGCGACCCGGTACGGCGCGGCTTGTTCGGCGTCAGCCGTTGTCGGCAACGAGATCGTGGTCCTCGTCAGCGTGCGCGCCGACGGGCGCACGACCGGGCCGGAGGCGGGTGCGCGGTACCCGTTCGCCCCGCCGGTGGGCCTTATGTATGTGCTGTGGGACAGCGACCGGGCCTTCGACCGCTGGCTGAACACCCGCCCGGCCCTGCCCATGACGTTGGACCGCGACCACCTGCGACAGGTGGTCGACGAGTGTCGCGAACGCGGCTACCTCGTGGAGGGGCTGACGGAGGTCGGACGGCGGTTGCATACCCTGATGGCCGGGGTCGCCGCCTACGATCTACCCGACGAGGTGCGCGATCTGGTCGGCGAGATGGTGTCCACTCTCGGGGAGCGGGTGTACCTCGGCGCCGAACTGACCGCCCGCGGCAAGCACCCGACGCACTTGCTGGCCGCGCCGACATACGACAGCAATGGACGTCAGGAGCTCGTGGTGACCCTCGCGGTGGACGACAGCATCACCGGGGCCGAAATATCCCGGTGGGGCAAGGCATTGATGGCAACAGCAGCGGCGATCACCGCAAAGTCCGGCGGCGTGCCGCCACAGCGGAAGGCGAACATCACATGACGGCGGCGTACGAGATGAGTCATCTCGACAAGCTCGAAGCCGAGGCGGTGTTCATCTTCCGCGAAGTCGCGGCGGCCATCGAACACCCGGCCTTGCTGTTCTCCGGCGGCAAGGACTCCGTGGTCATGCTGCACGTCGCGATGAAAGCGTTCTGGCCGGCCCCCGTCCCCTTCCCGGTCATGCACATCGACACCGGCGAGAACTTCGACGAGGTCCTCGAGTTCCGCGACAAGGTGGTCGCCGCGAACGGCCTGCGACTGATCGTCGTCCGCGTCCAGGACGACATCGACGCGGGTCGCTCGGTCGAGCAGACCGGTCCGGGCGCGAGCCGCAACCGCCTGCAGACGGTGTCGCTGCTGCGGGGCATCAACGAGAACCAGTTCGGCGCCGTCTTCGGCGGCGCGCGCCGCGACGAGGAGAAGGCGCGGGCCAAGGAGCGCGTGTTCAGCTTCCGCGACGAGTTCGGGCAATGGGACCCGCGCAACCAGCGTCCCGAGTTGTGGAGCCTGTACAACGGCCGGCACCGCAAGGGTGAGAACATGCGCGTGTTCCCCCTGTCGAACTGGACCGAGCTCGACATCTGGTCCTACATCGAGGCCGAGAACATCGAGCTGCCGCAGCTGTACTACGCGCACCGGCGGGAAGTCGTCGAGCGCGACGGCATGCTGCTCGCCGTCAACCGCTTCATCCAGCCGACGGAACGCGAGACGCCATTCGAGGCGACCGTGCGCTTCCGCACCATCGGCGACGCCACCTGCACCGGCTGCGTCGAGTCGGCCGCCGCCACTGCCCGGGAGGTCGTCGCCGAGGTCGCGGCCGCCCGCTTGACCGAGCGGGGCGCGACGCGGGCGGACGACCGCATCTCCGAGGCCGGTATGGAAGACCGCAAGAAAGAGGGCTACTTCTAATGACGCAACTTCTGCGGCTCGCCACGGCCGGCAGCGTCGACGACGGGAAGTCCACCCTCATCGGACGGCTGCTCTACGACTCGAAGGCAATCTTCGAGGACCAGCTCTCGGCCGTGGAGAAGACCAGCCAGTCGCGCGGCCAGGACGTCCCCGACCTCGCACTGCTCACTGACGGCCTGCGGGCCGAGCGCGAGCAGGGCATCACGATCGACGTCGCCTACCGCTACTTCGCCACTCCGAAGCGCAAGTTCATCATCGCCGACACCCCAGGGCACATCCAGTACACCCGCAACATGGTCACTGGGGCCTCGACGGCCGACGTCGCGCTGATCCTCATCGACGCGCGCAACGGGGTCCTCGAGCAGTCCCGCCGGCACGCTTTCCTGGCGACGCTGCTCGGCATCCCCCACCTCATCATCTGCATCAACAAGATGGACCTCGTCGACTTCGCCGAGGAGCGCTTCCAGGAGATCCGCGACGAGTTCCGCCGCTTCGCGACCAAGCTCGAGGTCTCGGACCTCTCCTTCATCCCCATGTCGGCCCTGTCCGGGGACAACGTCGTGCAGCGCAGCCAGGCGATGCCCTGGTACGAGGGCACGTCGTTGCTACACCACCTCGAAGACGTGCACATCTCCTCGGACCGCAACCTCATCGACGTGCGTTTCCCGGTCCAGTACGTCATCCGGCCGCACCAGTCGACTGATGACACCCTGCACGACTTCCGCGGCTACGGCGGCACGATCGCCGGCGGGGTGATTCGCACCGGCGACGAGGTCACCGTGTTGCCGTCCGGGTTCGCGACCGCGGTCGAGGCGGTCTGGGCTCCCGGCGGCCGCAAGCTGGAGGAAGGGTTTGCCGGGCAGGCAGTCACGCTGCAGCTGCGCGACCAGATCGACATCAGCCGCGGCGACCTCATCTGCCGCCCGCACAACCGCCCGCACGTCGGGCAGGACATCGACGCGATGGTCTGCTGGATGTCTTCAGACACGCAGCTGACCCCGGGCGCGCGGTACACCATCCAACACACCACCCGTTCGACACGCGCGGTCGTGCGCGAACTGGACTACCGCCTGGACGTCAACACGCTGCACCGCGACGAGACGGCCGAGTCACTCTCGCTCAACGAGATCGGCCGGATCCGGCTGCGCACCCAGCAGCCGCTGCTGTTCGACCCCTACCGTCGCAGCCGCCACATGGGCAGCTTCATCCTCATCGACGAGGCCACGAACAACACCATGGCCGCCGGCATGATCACCGGCCCCAGTCAGCAGGCCTCGCACGTCGTCTGGCACGAAGGTTCGGTGGGGCGCTCGGCGCGGGCCACCCAGGGCATGACCGTGTGGCTCACCGGGCTGTCCGGATCCGGCAAGTCGACGGTGGGCGCCGAGCTCGAACGCCGTCTCGTCGCGTCGGGACGGCCGGCGTACCTGCTCGACGGCGACAACCTGCGGCACGGGCTCAATGCCGGCCTCGGCTTCTCGGCCGAGGACCGCGCCGAGAACGTCCGGCGCGTGGGCGAGGTCGCCAAGCTGCTGGCCGACGCCGGCGTGGTGGCGATCGTCTCGCTGGTCAGTCCTTACGCGGCCGATCGGCAAAGCGTGCGCGCCTCGCACAGCGAGGCCGGGTTGCCGTTCCTCGAGATCTTCGTCGACACCCCGCTCGAGGTGTGCGAGAACCGCGACCCCAAGGGCATGTACGCCAAGGCCCGCGCCGGCGAGATCCGCAATTTCACCGGTATCGACGACCCCTACGAGGCGCCCGAGGCGCCGCATCTGCGGGTGCGACCCGAGGACGGCGACGCCGCGGCACAGGCCGCGCTCGTCCTCGACCTCATCGAGCGGATCTCGGAGTGATCGCTGCGCTGACCGACGCGCGGCTGGCCGCCGATCTGGCCGATCAGGCCGGTCAGCTGCTACTCACGTTGCGTCAGCACAGCGGATTGACCGGCAAGGAACTGGGCAAGCGCGGCGACGCCGACGCGAACACGCTGCTCCTGCGCGAGCTCGCGGACGCGCGGCCGAACGACGCGGTGTTGTCCGAGGAGTCGGCCGATTCGCCCGCCCGGCTCGCCGCCAACCGGGTGTGGATCATCGATCCGCTGGACGGGACCCGCGAGTACGGCATGCCTGACCGGGACGACTGGGCCGTGCACGTCGCGCTCTGGCAGGCCGGCAAGGGCATCACCGACGCGGCGGTCGCGCAGCCGTCCTTGGATGAGGTGTACGCGAGCGACACCGTCGTCGCGGCCACGCGCCCGCGCCCCCGCAAGCGGTTCCTGGTGAGCGACACCCGTCCGCCGGCGTTCGCAGCCCCCGTGGCCGATGCGCTGGACGCCGACCTGGTGACGATGGGCTCCGCGGGGGCGAAGGCGATGGCCGTGCTCCGCGGCGACGCGGACGCCTACCTGCACGCCGGTGGGCAGTGGGAATGGGACTCGGCGGCCCCGGTCGGCGTGGTCGTCGCCGCGGGCCTGCACGCATCCCGTATCGACGGCAGCCCGCTCGAGTACAACGAGCCGCACCCCTACCTGCCCGACCTGGTGATCTGCCGCGCGGAGCTCGCCGAACCACTGCGGCGCGCGATCGCCAACGCCTCCTGAGAGTTACGGTGGACGCGTGACCGATCCCGAGGACGTGACGCAACTGCGCCCGCTCGACCGGCAAGAGGTCGAGATCGACGAGACGCCCGAGTCCGAGCGTCCGCTCCCGCTCGAGGCCGACCCGGCCGACGTCGCGGACCAGCGGGACCATCTCGACCTGGACGACGACGACTGGCGGGAATCCGAGCCGGACGTCTGACCGGACCTCACAGAGAATATCTGCCGGCGCCGCTAGCCTTGATCGAACTCGTACGATTCGCCGCCTTTGTCGGGCGCCGATGGCCGGGCGAGCCGCAGGCGGGCGCCATGCCGCCGGAAAGCGGGTGTGCGTGACAGCAACCTCCGCTCGAAAGATCGACATCCCGGACGAAGGCGCCTACATGTCGGTCGAAACGATCAGCTTCGACCGCCTTCGCGCCCTGATCACAGTCGCCGGCGAACTCGATATCGGAACCTCCGCTCCGCTCTGGGCCGTACTGCAAGGACACCTCGCCGCCGGTCGACGCTTCCTCCGCCTGGACTTGTCCGGCGTCACCTTTCTCGACGCCACGGTGCTGGGCGGTATCACCCGAGCGCACCAGGATGCGCTCGGGCGACGGGGCACCCTGGTCATCACCGGCGTCCAACCTCTGATCGCGCGGATGTTCGAGTTGACCGGACTCGACGAGGTGCTCCTCGTCGGCGGCCCCCGCGCCGACCACGATCTCGAGGGCCCGCGGGTTATCCGCGGCGACTTCGGCCACGCGCAGGGCTGACCGGTCCGGCGAGCCCCATCGAGGCGACGAGCAGCCGCACGCAGTAATCGGCAAGCGCGGTGCGATCCACCGGCAGCGAGCCGTCCAGCCAGCGGATGAACAGATTCGCCATCGCGCCGACGAGCGCGGTCGCCGTCAGCTGCGCATTCGCGTCCTCGCCACCGTCGAGCTGGGCGCGGATGATCTCCGCGAACGCCGGCGACAGCGCCACCCCGCGGATTCCGAGGGTCGGGTCGGTCAACGGCTCCAACAACAGGACGCGGCCCTTGCGCGGATCCTCGGTGAGCAGATCGAGAAACGCGTCGACTGCCGCGCGGGCCACCGGCTCGTGCTCCTCGCTGCCGGCTCCCGCGACGGCGTCAATGAGCACCTGGCCCGCTTCGGCGGCCACCTCGTCATACACCGCGAGCAGCAAGGCCTCGCGGTCGACGAAGTTCTCGTAGAAGTAGCGGTCGGTCAGCTGCGCGGCGCGGCACACCGACCGCACGCTCACCGCGGCACTGCCTTGGCTGCCGAGTAGCTCCAGCCCCACGTCGAGCAGCTTGCGAAGCCGGTCGGCGCGCCGGTCAGCGAGGGTGGTGCCCGCCCAGCCTCGACTGCTCACCCCCCGATCATGCCCGATGCGAAAGTTGACGACACCTGTCGTCAAACTTAGTCTGGGCCCGTGCAGCCGCTGAGGAAGCAAGCCGCGAAGAAGGTCGAACCGCTCGGTCCGGACTCGCTGATGTGGAAGTACTTCGGGGACTGGCGCGCGACGCTGCTGTCCCTGTGGGCGGGCTCCATGCAGAACATGTATCCGCCTCTGGGCGCCGGGGTCGAGGAGCACTCGCGCTTCTTCGACGAGCGCTGGGAGCGGCTGTGGCGCTCGACGTATCCGATCGGCGGATGCGTCTACGACGGAGCGCGGTCCGCGCGGACCGCCCACGAGGTGCGCGACTACCACCGGACGATCAAGGGCGTCGACAAGCACGGGCGGCCGTACAGCGCGCTCAATCCGGAAACCTTCTTCTGGGCGCACGCCACGTTCATCATGATCCCGGTCCTGGTCTGCGAGCACTTCGGCACGCCGCTGTCGCGCGAGGAGAAGGAACGCCTCTACGCCGAGGGCGTGCAGTGGTGGCGGCTGTACGGGTTGAGCATGCGCCCAGTCCCGCCGGACTGGGACTCCTTCGTCGAATATTGGGACGACGTGTGCGCGAGCGGTCTCGAGGACAACAAGGCCGCGCGCGACGTGCTCGACATCCGCTACATCGCCAAGCCGCCCGCTCTGCCGTGGCTGCCCGATGCCGTCTGGTCGATGCTGCGGGTCCCCGTCTATCACGGCTTCACCTGGCTGACGGTCGGGCTGTATCCGCAGCCGGTTCGCGATCTGCTCGGCTTCAGGTGGACCGCGCGCGACGACCGGGCGTTCAAGCTGCTCGGCCGGGCGGTGGCCGCGTCCTGGCACCTCGTCCCGCGAGACCGACGCCTGCACCCGCGGGCCCGGTCCGCGTGGCAACGTTCCCGCGGGGAACTGCCGGCCGACGCTGCGTTGGTCGAGACCCCGGCCCGCAACCTGCCGCCGGTGCACGAAAGGGGCAAGCCGACGCACTACTGCCCGGCGGGGTGACCTCGACTTTCCTCGCGTTCCCATCGACGGCAGGATCACCCGCATGATCGGCACCCAGCTCCCCGCCACGTTCACCGCCGCGTTCCAGAAGACAGTGGCCGACCACCCGCACAAGCTGGCCCTGAGCACTGCCGACGGATCGGTACGAATCACGTGGCGGCAATACGGTGATCGAGTGCGCGCGCTGGCCACCGGGCTGGCGGGCCTCGGCGTGCACCGGGGCGACACGGTCGGAATCATGCTGACCAATCGCCCCGAGTTCCACCTCGTCGACACCGCAGCCCTGCACGCGGGCGCTACGCCGTTCTCGATCTACAACACGCTCGCGCCGGAGCAGATCGCGCACCTGTTCGGCAATGCCGGCAACCGCGTGGTGATCTGCGAGGAGCAGTTCCTCGACCAGATCCGCGCCGCGGCCGCCTCGGCCGAAACGGCCGTCGAACACATCGTGTGCATCGACGCCGATGTCGCGGGCGCGCTGTCGTTGGCCCAACTGGAAGCCGGCCAGGCGGACGGGTTCGACTTCGACAAGTCTTGGCAGGCCGTCGCACCGCCGGACGTCGTCACGATCATCTACACGTCGGGCACGACCGGTCCGCCGAAGGGCGTCGAACTGACCCACGCCAACATGCTGGCCGAGCTCGAAGGGACGACCCAGGTTTCCCCGATCACCGCTGATGATTCGGTGATCTCCTACCTGCCCGACGCCCACATCGCGAATCGCTGGGGCGCGCACTACTCGAGCCTGGTCAGCGGAATGCACATCGTCACGCTGGCCAATCTCAAGGAGATGATCAGCGTGCTGCCGTCGGTGCGCCCGACGTTCTTCGGCGCCGTGCCACAGGTCTGGTACAAGCTCAAGGCCGGGATCGAAGCCCAACTTGCGGCCGAGAAATCCCCGGTCAAGAAGACGTTGGCGACCTGGGCCATCAGGGTCGGCCGACAGCGAGCCCGCCTGCTGTCGGACCAGAAACCGATACCGGCGACGCTCAAGGCACAGCACGCGCTCGCCGAGCGCCTCGTGTTGAGCGCGGTGCGCAAGCGGCTCGGCCTCGACCGGGTCCGGTTCGCCGCCACCGGCGCGGCCGCGATCGATCCCGAGGCGCTGGAGTTCGTGCTCGCGCTCGGCCTGCCGTGCTGCGAGCTGTGGGGCATGTCCGAGCTGTCCTGCGCGGCGACGATCAACCCCCCGGACGCGGTTCGGATCGGCACCGTGGGGAAGGCGCTGTCCAACGTGGAGCTGCACATCGCCGACGACGGCGAGCTGCTCGTCCGCGGCCCGCTCGTCATGAAGGGTTATCGCAACGACTCCGAGAAGACCGCCGAGGCCATCGACACCGAGGGCTGGCTGCACACCGGCGACATCGCCACGATCGACGACGACGGCTACGTCCGCATCGTGGACCGCAAGAAGGAACTGATGATCAACGCTGCCGGCAAGAACATGTCGCCGTCGAACATCGAAGGGACGGTCAAGGTCAGCAGTCCCCTCATCGGCTCGGTGGTAGCGATCGGCGACGACCGGCCCTACGTCGTTGCCTTGATGACGCTCGACCCCGACGCCAGCGCCGCGTTCGCCGCGGAGCACGGCCTGGCGGACGGTTCACCCGCCGCGCTCGCCGACAACCCGGAGGTGCGCGCCGCGATCGAGATGGGCATGAAAGAGGCCAACGCCCGGCTCGCGCGCGTCGAACAGATCAAGAAGTTCGCGATCCTGCCCGATGTCTGGGAGCCGGGCGGCGACGAGGTGACGCCGACGATGAAGCTCAAGCGCAAGCCGATCACCCAGAAATACGCCAAGCAGATCGAAGCCTTGTACGCGAAGTCCTGAGGCCGGTCGGCTGGCACACTGGCGCGGGTGACCGACGCGACCGAGGCCAAGGGCACCCCGACCGTCGGGGCGTCCGGGCAGGACGCCGCCGACGCCGGAGCCGGTGGGCCGGTGCGCAGCACCGCTCACCCCGCGGCCCACGGGGCCGGCCTGGTCGGCCTCGCCGTCGGCGCGCTCGGCGTCGTCTTCGGCGACATCGGCACGAGCCCGCTGTACGCGCTGCAGACGGTGTTCGCGATCGACGGGAACGCGGTCAAGCCCACGTCCGGCGACGTCTACGGCGTGATCTCGCTGGTGTTCTGGTCGATCACGCTCGTCGTCTCGTTCAAGTACGTCGTGTTCGTGCTGCGGGCCGACAATGACGGCGAGGGCGGGGTGATGGCCCTCGCCGCCCTCGCCCGCAAGATGACCGAAGGCCGACCGAGGCTGATCGCGGTGGGTCTGCTGCTCGCCGTCGTCGGCGCCTCCCTGTTCTACGGCGACAGCGTGATCACGCCGGCGATCTCGGTGTTGTCCGCGATGGAGGGGCTGAAGGTCGCGTCGCCGGGTCTCGGGAACGTGGTGCTGCCGCTGGGCGTCGCGATCCTGGCCGCGCTGTTCCTCGTCCAGCGCTTCGGTACCCATCGGGTCGGACGATTCTTCGGCCCGATCATGGTGCTGTGGTTCCTGGTGCTCGCGGCCACCGGGCTACCGGAGATCGTGAGACACCCGGGGATCCTGCGGGCGCTTTCGCCGACCTACATCGTCAGCTTTGTGTCCGCGCACCCGTATCTCGCCTTCATCTCGCTGAGCGCGGTCGTGCTGGCGATCACCGGCGCCGAGGCGCTGTACGCCGACATGGGCCACTTCGGGCGCAAGCCCATCCGCCGCGCGTGGTTCTTCATGGCCTTTCCGTGTCTGACGTTGAACTACCTCGGCCAGGGCGCGTTGGTGCTGCACGACAAGACGGCGATTACCAGCCCGTTCTTCCTGCTCGGTCCGAGCTGGGCGCGGATCCCACTCGTCGTACTGGCGACGATGGCGACGGTCATCGCGTCTCAGGCGGTGATCTCCGGGGCCTACTCCGTGTCTCGGCAGGCCATGCGCCTCGGGTTCCTGCCCCACCTCACGATCCGGCAGACGTCGACGCGGGAGAGCGGCCAGATCTACATTCCGGCGGTCAACTGGCTGCTCTTCGGCAGCGTGTTGATCCTGATGCTGACGTTCCGTTCTTCCAATCGGCTGGCCGCCGCCTACGGCTTGGCCGACGTCGGGACGTTCGTGACCACCACCGCGCTGTTCCTCATCGTCGCCGCCACGATCTGGAAGTGGCCGAGGTGGAAGCTGATCACGATCGGGTTCATCTTCGGCTCGGTCGAGTTGGCTTATCTCGGCGCCAACCTCACGAAGGTGGCGAGTGGCGGGTGGTTGCCGTTGCTCATCGCAACGGTCTTGGTGACCGGCATGACGACGTGGCAGGCGGGGCGCCGGATTGTCACCGCGCGGCGGATCGAGCTCGAAGGACCGCTTCAGGACTTCGTGGACGATCTGCATGAACGCAAGCTGCCCAGGGTGCCGGGAACGGCGGTGTTCCCGCACCCGACGAAGGACACGACCCCGCTCGCACTACGGGCGAACGTCGAGTTCAACCACGTGCTGCACGAGCACGTCGTGCTGGTGTCGGTGCGCGCGGAGAATATTCCGCACGTGCCTCCGGACGAGCAGATCGCTGTTGATGAGCTCAGGCACACCGATGACGGGATAGTGCACATCGACGTGCGCTTCGGCTTCCAGGACGAGCAGGACGTTCCGCAGGCACTGCACCGGGCGCAGGGCATGAGCGAGGAACTCGACATCAACCCAGACAACGCCATGTACTTCCTGTCCCGCCTGTCGATCCAGCGCGGAGAGACCGCGGGCATGGCGAAGTGGCGCAAGCGCCTGTTCATCGGGCTGGTCCACAACGCCGCGAATCCGGCCGCCGGCTTCGGCCTCCCCGTGGACCGCACCGTCGTCATGGGCGCGCACCTCGAGCTATGACGGGCGGCCCGTCGTCGGGGCGCCGTCCCAGCGCACGTAGAGCATGCTCGCGTCGTCCCGGAGTCCGGTGTTGGCCGCGTGCTCGATCGTCGTGCGGACGAGGCGACGGATGACCTCCTGCGGCGACTCGGCGGCAACGTGCTCGCGGGCGAGCAGATCGCGCAGCCGCTCCTCGCCGAAGAACGCGCCGTCGGGAGTGCGCGCATCAACGACGCCGTCCGTGTAGAGCAACACGCCGTCGCCGGGTTCGAGGCTGACCTCGACGACGTCGCCCACCACTGACCCGTAGCGCCCCATGCCGAGCGGCAGGCCGGGGGCCATCTCCATCGAATTCAGGGTCGTGCCGCCCCGGGCGATCAGCGGTTGCGGGTGTCCACACGTCAACCACGTCAGCCGGCCAGTCCCTGCCTCGAGCCGGGCGAGCACGGCGGTGGCGAAGGCAAGATCACCCGGATGAGTTCGCGCGGCGGCGTCCACCGTCGCCGCGAGTTCCGGCAGGTCTCGTCCGGCCCGACGTCCGTGTCGGTAGGAGCCGATCAGCAAGGCCGCGAGGACGGCGCTGCGCAACCCGTGGCCCACCGTGTCGAAGATGGCGAAATCGAGCAGACCGGCGTTGTACGCGTAATCGAAGCAGTCGCCCCCAACCTCGTAGGCCGGCTCCAGCAGGCCCGCCACTGACGCGCCGGCCGCGGTGAAGGACAGCGGCGGCAGCAGCGTCCACTGCATCTCGGCGGCGAGATCCATGTGCTTGCGCCGGCGCAGGAGATGCGGCAGGTCGGTGTACTGCGCGCTCGCGATGAGCAACGGCGCCGCCGCCAGCCCGAGCTCCACGCACCAGGCTTCGATCTCGTCGTCCCACCCGGACAACGTCATCGCCAGCACCCCCAGGCGGTCCGCGCCCTCGCTGACCGGAACCCAGACGTGCCAGCCGTCATCGCGTTCGACGGCGAGCGGGGACTGCGAGGTGAACACCCGTCCCGCCATCGACCCGTCCAGCGAGGCCACCGCGGGATCCTCGCCATGCACGAGCACGTCCGGGTGCGGGGTCAGCTCGACGTGCGCGTAGTCGATCAGGAACAGGACGACGTCGCGTCCGCCCATGTCGGCGAGTGCGTAGGCGATCGTCTCGACAAAGCCGTCGGGGTCGGCGGTTTGGTGCGCACGCAGCAGCCGTGCGACCGGCCGGCTCATCGGACCGAACACCGCCACCGTGGCTCCCGCCCGAACACAAATCCCTTGACCGCCCTTCTCGGCCAGCGTAACCGGGCTACCCGCGGCTGGCGCAGGTCAACCGGTGAAGGCGTCGCGCACGATCGCGCGGCCGACGCCGGCGCGTTCCCAGAAGCCGTAGGTGCCCTGTTCGCGGAACTCCTGCGCGGCTTCGACGAGCGCCCCGAGGGCGGCGTACGCGAACGCGCCGCCCACGGAGACGCGGGCGACACCGAGCTCGGCAAGGTCGGCCACGGTCGGGCCGCCGGGTAGCGCCAGGACGTTGACCGGTCGGTCGAGCGATGTGACCACCGAGCGGATCTCGTCCGGTTTGATCAGCCCCGGCGCGTAGAGCACCTGAGCGCCGGCCTCCTGAAAGCTCTGCAGCCGCGAGATCGTGTCGGCGAGGTCGTCGCGTCCGTGCAGATGGTTCTCGGCCCGGGCGGTGATGACGAGCCGCTCCCCGGCCGCCTCGACCGCGGCCGCCACCCGCTCGGCCGCCAGCACCGCGGCATAGATCGGGTCGTCGGCGCGGCCGGTCGCGTCCTCGATCGAACACCCCGCCAGTCCGGTGGAGATCGCGGCGGTAACGGTCTGGGCGACTCCGGCCGGATCGTCCGCGAAGCCGTTCTCCAGATCCGCCGACACCGGCAGCTCAGTGGCCGCCACGACGTTGGCCGCGTGGGCGAGGGCTTCGTCGCGGCTGACCGATCCGTCCAGCCGGCCGAGGGTGGCCGCGAAGCCGCCGCTCGTCGTCGCCAACGCCTGGTAACCAAGTGCGGCGAGCACCCGGGCGGAGCCGGCGTCCCACGGGTTGGGCAGCAGGAGCGGATTTCCGGGGCGGTGCAATTCGAGGAAGGACGTCATGTCGACATCCTGGCGTCACCCTCCGACAGCGGGCTGTTGCTGAGTGATGCAGTGGATGCCGCCACCGCGCTCGAACAACGGCCGGGCGTCCACGGTGACCACCTCGCGGCCGGAGTAGGCCCCGCGCAGGACAGCCACCGCGTCGGTGTCGTTGGGGTCGTCGAACGAGCAGGCGATCACGCCGTCGTTGACCAGGACGTGGTTGACGTAGCTGAAGTCCACGAAGCCGCCGGCGTCGCGCAGCAGCTGAGGCGCAGGCAGGTCGACGATCTCGAACGGCTCGCCCCGCGCGTCGGTCGCGCCGGCCAGGACGGCCCGGATCTCGGCGGTCACGGCCTTGTCCGGATGGGCGTCGTCGCGCTGGTCGTGCAGCAGCACGCGTCCGGGCGAGCTGATCGTCGCGACGATGTCCACGTGCCCGCGGGTGCCGAAGGTGTCCGAGTCGCGGGTCAGCCCGCGGGGCAGCCAGATCGTGGTCGTCGCCCCGATCGTGCGGGCCAGCTCGGCCTCGATCTGCGCGCGGGACAGGCCAGGATTGCGGTCCGGGTCGCGCTGGACGGTCTCGGTCACGAGGACGGTGCCCAGCCCGTCGACGTGGATGCCGCCGCCTTCGTTGACCAGGTCGGAGTCGACCCGCTCGGCACCGGCCCACGCGGCGACGTCGGGCGCGAGGGTGCCGTCGAGGTCCCAGTGCGCCCACTCCTGCCGGCCCCAGCCGTTGAACACCCAGGTGACGGCACCCAACCGATCGCCGTCGAGGACGAAGGACGGGCCGGAGTCGCGGATCCAGGCGTCGTCAAGGTCGCGCACCCGCAGCTCGATCGCCGGGTCGAGGTACCGCGGGGCGATCTCGACGTCGCGGGGAGCAACCACCACGGTCACCGGCTCGAAGCCGGCCGCAGCGTTGGCGACCGCCGCCCAGGTCCGGCGCGCGATCTCGGCATCCTCGGCGGTGTCGCCGAGTGTGTAGCCGCGTGCGGGCCACGCCACCCACAACCGCTCCTGCCGGTCCCCTTCGGCCGGCATCCGCCAGCTCACTCAGAACCGTAGGGATGCTCGACGTCCACCGGCCGGGTCAGGACGTCGTAGGTGTCCGGACGCCGCGTGCGCAGGAACGGGAAGAGATCGAGCCAGTCCTGGCGCTGGGCGAGGTCGAGATCGGCGATCAGCACGCACGGCTCGTCGCGGGGCGCCTGCACCAGCACCCGGCCGTACGGATCGCTGACGAACGACGAGCCGTAGAAGGTGTTGCCCGGCGTGCCGTCGGGCTTCACCTCGGTGCCGGTCCGGTTCGGGACGACCATGAACAGGCCGTTGGCGATGCCGTTGCCGACGATCACCTGCTGCCACATGGGCTGCGTGTCGAATTCAGGGTGATCGGGTTCGGAGCCGATCGCGGTGGGATAGACGACAATGTTGGCGCCGCCGAGCGAGTACGCCCGCGCTACCTCCGGGAACCACTCGTCCCAGCACGTCGGCAGCCCGATCCGCGCCTGTCCGAGACCCTCGGGCGTGTAGACCGGATAGGGCTGCGGCGTCGCTGGCCCGGCGCGGAAGTACTTGTCCTCGTAGTAGCCGGCCGTCACCGGTATGTGCAGCTTGTTCGTCGTCGCGACGACGTCACCGGACGGGTCGACGATCACGGCGGTGTTCAGTCCCAGCCCGTCGTCGACGCCGTCATCGACCTCGGCCCGCCGATAGACCGACGCGTGGACGTACACCTCGTTGCGCCGCGCAGCCCCGCGTGCGAACGCGATCGTCGGTCCGGTGTCGAGATCCTCGGCGAGCTCGCTGGCGACGCCGGTCGGCAGCGTGTCGGCCGGATAGCGCGACAGCGTGATCTCGGGCAAGAAGACGATGCGCGCACCGTGGGCCGCAGCCGCGTCGACCGCGGCGTCGAGCCAGTCGGTCAGACCGGCTGTCGACCAGGCGTGCTGAACCACGCCGATCCGCAGCGGCGGCGCCGCAGAGGGGTGGACGCGGGCCGGCGACGGGGGCGGCGGCGGCGCCTCGATCACCGGGATCTGAATGCTCACGAGGACAGCATTCCATTGATTCCATTGTCGGTTTGGCCCGATATGCGTGCGGGTAACGACATTGACGGCGACCGAAACCTGGAGGCGGACAATGACTGCGGGCGGCGACGACGAGAAGAGCGTCGGGGTACTCAAGAAGCTCGACGGGCAGGTGCCGACCCGCTTCTACTGGCAGCTGACGCTGCTCGCCACTCTCGGCGGATTCCTCTTCGGCTACGACACAGCCAACATCGGCTCGGCGCTCACCGTCATCCCCTACAAGCTGGGCGACCTGGCCACCGGTTACCTGGTCGCGGGCGCCTCGCTGGGAGCGGCGGCCGGCGCGCTCTCGGCCGGCCCGTTGACCGACCGGTTCGGACGCAAGTCGCTGCTCATCATCGACGCCGCCATCTACGCAATCGGCTCGCTGCTCGCGGCGTTCACGCCGAACGCGGGCGTCCTACTGGTCGCGCGCACCTTGATCGGATTGGCGATCGGGGCGGACTCGGCGATCGCGACCGCCTACATCGCCGAGTACGCGCCACGGAATCGTCGCGGCGCGCTCGGCATGCTGCAGCAGTGGATGATCACTGTCGGCATCTTGTTCGCGTACCTGGTCGCACTCGTCATCTTCAAGCTGTGGCCGGGGAGCGCTGAAACGGTCGACTGGCGGCTCATCTTCGGCCTGGGTGCGGTTCCCGCGTTGATCGGGCTCGCCCTGCGCTTCGAGATGCCGGAGTCGCCGCGCTGGCTGCTGCGCAAGGAACGCTGGGAGGACGCGCAGAAGGCCTTCGCCAAGCTCGGGACGGACGTGTCGGTCGAGGAGATCGAGCGCACCGGGCGCGCCCTGGCCGACGCGGACGAGCGCGCCGAGCGGAACCGGTCGCGCAGGTGGTCGCCGGGCGTCAAGCGGGCCCTCGGCGTCGTGTGCGGGTTCTTCGTCTTCCAGCAGATCACCGGCATCAACGTCCCGCTCTATTACGGCCCGGAGCTGCTGGGGTCGTACTTCCAAAGCGGAAACTCCAAGGTCGACGCGACCGTGGCCGGCGTCGAGGTCACTCTCATCATGACGATCGTCAACGTGGCCGCGACCTACTTCGCGTTCCGCTGGATCGACAAGATCGGCCGTAAGAAGCTGGCGATCGGCGGGTTCGGCGGGATGGCCGTCGCGGCGATCATCGCGGCTGTGGGCATCGGGCTGATGACTGGCATTCCGCGGATCGTGGTCGCGATGATCGGGCTGGATCTCTTTATCGCCGCGTTCGCGATCGGCGTCGGCGGCACCGGCTGGCTGATCCAGGGCGAGTACTTCCCGACGAACATCCGCGGTCAGGCGGCGTCCGTCGGCGCGACCGTCGACTGGCTGGCCAACTTCGCCCTGATCGAGATCTTCCCGGCCACGCAGCGCGCGATCGGGCTGGGTTGGGTGCTGGTCTGCTTCGCCGCCCTGTGCGTGGTCGCGATCGTGTTCGTGCTGCGCTACCTGCCCGAGACGAAGGGCATGTCGGTCGAGGACATTACCGACATGTTCGAGAAGCACGCGGCCGGCGACACCCAGTCGCCCGCGAAGCGGACCGTGGCCACGCCCCGGACGACCTAGCCAGGTGGGCTTATCCTTCCCCTGATCGCAGCACGCGGCGTGACGGGGTTGGAGGGGCCTGCGGTGACGATCGAGATCGAGGGCTTCGTTGTCGACCGCGAGATCGGTCGCGGCGGCTTCGGCGTGGTCTACCGGGCGATCCAGGTGGCCTTCAATCGTCCGGTCGCGATCAAGGTGCTCCACGCCGGGACACCGAGCGCCGATCTGCAGAAGCGGTTTGCCCATGAATGCCGGGCCGTCGGTTCCCTGCACAGCCATCCGAACATCCTGTCCGTCTACTCCACGGGGCTGACGAAGGACGGCTCGCCCTACCTGGCGATGGAACTGCTGACCGGCGGCTCGCTGTCCGAACGCATCCCGCTCGCTCCGGACGCCGTCGCCGCGCTGGGCGTACGCCTGGCCAACGCGCTGCATCTCGCGCACAAGAGCGGCGTGATCCACCGCGACGTCAAGCCCTCGAACGTGCTCTTCAACGCCGCCGACGAGCCGGTGCTGGTCGACTTCGGCATCTCGTCACTTATCGGCGAGGCGAGCACCAGCACCGGCGACGTCGCAGTATCGATCGGGTACACGCCGCCGGAAATTCTCGACGGCGCACGCCCCGGCGTCGCCGCCGACGTCTACGCGTTGGGCGCCACTCTCTTTGCCGCGGTGACGGGCCGGACGCCGTTCGTCGTCGCGGGCGGCTTCAGCTCGATCGCGGTGATGGCGGCGCGCATCGTCACCCAGCCGGTCGAGGACCTGCGTCCGCTCGGTGTCCCGGACAGGCTGTGCACGGTCATCGAGACCGCGATGGCCAAGGATCCGACGGCGCGGTACGAGTCGATGACCCAGATGCGTGAGGCGCTGCAACCCATCGCGAACGAGGCCACGATCCGCACGCCGCATTCGATGTGGGGCGGCGCCCCGGTCGCGCTGCCCATGGACACCACCCACCGGCAGCGGCGGCGCCGGCTGGCGGCCCGGCTGCGGGCTCATCGGAAAGTGGTCGCCGCTGTCGCGGCCGTGGCGGTGGTCGTCGGCGTTGCGAGCGTCACGACAGCGGTCCTGGCCTCGCCCGGCGGGACGGACGCGCAGGACACCGGAATCCTGCTCGGTGCCTCGTCGAGCGGAGCTGTGTCCTCGACGACGGGGTCGACAGTCGCCAGCACCGGCCTCCCGTCGCGAACCCCGGCCTCCAGCTCAGGACCCAAGCCGAAAGCGTCGAAGCTGACGATTCTGCCCAACGGGCGGACGACGATCGTCATTGTCCAACCGCCGCCCGCAGTCGGCCCGGCCGGCGATGGCGGTGTCACAACCAGCCCAGCTCCCGCGCCCGCGGACACGGCGCCACAGGTTCAGGTCGGCAACCAGTCGAACTCGGAGCGGGCTTCCCCGACCCTGGTGCTGAGGTCCTACGACCCGGACCTCAATGACAGGGTCACCTTCGACGTGTACGGACTGCTGCCATCGGGTCTCTCGTGGGACGGCAGCAAGACAATCTCTGGCACCATCTCGGCCAATGCCGTCAACGCAACCACCAACTACCGCAGCCTGCAGTCGCGGAGTTTCTCGTTCTCGGTGACCGTAACCGACTCGCATGGCAAGCACCGAACCAAGAACCTGACCTGGACGGTCAAGGACACCCACCTGACGATGCCGAACTACGTCGGCTATTACGGCTGCAACGGCGACGGGAGTTGCCACGAGCCGGTGCCGAACGTCTCAGCCGCTTTCCATCAGAACTTTGGCTGTCACGTCAGCGCAACGGCGCCCGGGGGCTCGATCTACAGCCAGAGCATCCCGCATGGCTCGGTAGTTGCCTGGGGTGCCAGGGCGACCTTCATCTACAACCAGTCGTCGTGCTGATGAGTTGACGGATCGGCGTCGAGTAGCCAGGTGATCGGACGCGTGGGGTCGGGGTCGTAGCGGCAGACCATGCCGGTGCGGACCGTGTCGCGCAGTCGCCGGGCCAGGGCCGGATCGTGTTCCTCGATACGCCCGATCGCGGCGGCGATCGCCTTGCGTACGGCGATCCGGGCACGCTCGGCGGTCGCACCCACCACCCGGGTCCGTCCCCCGAGGCCCGCGGCTTTCGTCAGGTGCTCGACGATCGCGTCCCGCTCGGCGCGCAGCCGCGTGGCCCGCGCCGGATCGGCCCACCCCTCAGCCTCCGCGAGATCCTCGTCGAGCTCGGTGATCCGGCGGCGGTACTCGGCGATTGCCCGCCGGTCGATGACCTCGCCGAGGTCGCTCTGCGCAGATCCCGCTCCGGCGTGCCCGGCCACCTGGTCCGACAGGTCCAGCGCCGACATCTCGACGCCGGGTCGCGCCAGGAGCAGTCGCAGGTAGGCGAGGCCCTTCATGTCGGGCAGCGGCAGGGCGGCACCGTCGGTCCCGACGGTCCACATCACGCCTGGTCCGGGACGCAAGTGCACCGTGGTCGGTGTGGCGTCGGCGTGCGGCCGGGCCGGTGCGTCCAAATGCTGCAACCACCAGCTCGCGCCGAGCCGCTGGTAACCCGCGGCAGCGGCGCCGGCCCAGCGCCGAGCATCGTCACGCTGGCCGAGCGACGCGCAGGCCCGTCGCAGGTAGTCGTCGACGACCCCGATGAACGAGACCGCGCCCGCGTTGACGACCCCCCGCCCGGCGTAGGGCTCGAGCAGGTGGACGGCAGCGGCCGCGAGGTCCGCGGCGCCGGTGGCCGCGGCGACCTCCGTCAACGACGCGACGGTCAACAACCAGTCGACATCGCGCGGGATCGCCGCGAGGTCGCCGCCGGCCAGCCGATCCAGCAACGCGCGGGCTCGCTCGGGTGAACCGGCGGCGAGCCATAATGACGCGCCCTCCGCAGCGATCGAGACGACTCCCTCGCCCACCCCGAACGCTTCGAACGCGCTCGCCTCAGCCGCCAGGGCCGCGCGGTCGCCCGCTTGCCGGGCGATGCCGGCGCGCAGCGAACGCTCGATCGCGTTGACGTCTGCCTCGCCTGCGTCCGTGCCGGCCCGGCACGCCGCTTCGGTCAATCGGTCCGCGGCCGCGAGGTCGCCTACGAGCAGCGCGTGCATGCCGCGCCGGGACGTCGCGATGAACCGGACGCGAGCCGAGCCGGACTCGTCGGCCAGATCGTCCAACGAGCGGAGCTGGCGCTGAACCGTGATCAGATCCAGCGACTCGAGCGCGGTCGTGAGTCGCCACAGGTACGCCGACATGCGCGCCTCGACGTCGCTCAGGTGCGCGACAACATCCTCGAGCTGGGCGGTGATCCGCACGCGGTCGACCAGATCGTCCGGACCCCAGCACACCAGCAGCGTCGCGTCGAGCGCCTCAGCCAGCACGGCGGGATCGCCGTCGGCTTCGGCGGCGGCGACAGCCTCGGCGGCGAACGGCGCGGCGCGATCCGGCCGGTAGCCATAGGCCCAGACCCGGGCGAGCGCCGCCGCAAGCCGGATCCGGGTCGCGCCGTGCGCAGCCGAATATGCCTCATGGACCAGTGCCGGCACGCGACCCGGATGGGGCCCGAACTGCTGACGGGCGGCGAGCCCGAGCGCGGCTTCGGCCATGGCGTCGAGGTCGCCAAGGCGCTTGGCGTCGTCGAACGCCCGGGTGAGATCAGCCCGCGAGCCAGGCATGCCCGGATCGTACGGGCGCAGGGTGACCTACCGCCTGATCAGCGTCACCGCGCGGGCATGCTCCGCGACCCGGGCTTCGTCCCAGTCGCCGGTGCAGTACACCGAGAGCGCGGTGATCCCCGCGCCACCCACGTCGGCCCGAAACAGCTCGCGGCAGTACCACCCGTGCCCGTCCTGCTCCCAGGTCTCCTCCACCTCCAGCACGAACCCGGTCTCGGTCCGGTCGAACCGGGAGTGGGGCACGCGGCCCGGAGCCGGGTGACCGGCGCGGCGCAAACCGAGCGCGTCTTCGGCGTTGGCAGCCTGCAGGCGCCACAGCGGCATGGTGAAGTCGACGAACACGTCCGGAGCGAATAGCCCCTCGGGTGCCGTGCCCGTCTCGAGGTACTCGATGAACTTGTCGGCCAGTTCCCGGCTCCGGTCCGTGCCGACGAACGCGGTGGTTGATTGCATGTCGTCCTCCTGGGTTGTGGTGTTAACCCAGGAGGCGTGAGGTGCGGCGTCACATCGTGACGCGGTCAGCGGGCCAGTCGTAGTGCCAGGTCGTGGCTCTGGTGCAAGTACCCGCCGCCGAAGAGCACGGCGTGGACGAGCAGCGGGAACAGTTGCCACAGCCCAACCCGCTCGCGCCAGCCGTCGGCCAGCGGGGCGAACTCTTCGTAGGCGGCGACGGTGCGTTCGGGCACCCGTCCGAACAGTTCGAGCATCGCCAGGTCCATCTCGCGGTGCCCGCCGTACGCGGCCGGGTCGATCAACCAGGCTCGGCCCGAGCGATCGGCGAGGACGTTGCCTGACCACAGATCCCCGTGCAGGCGGGCCGGCGGCTCGGGCGGTGCATCGACTCGCACCGGGGCCACCTCACGCTCCAGACCGACCCGGCGTGCGAGTGGCAGGCACCGGTGCTGCAGGTAGTACTCGTTCCAGTCGTCACCCTCGGGGGACGGCAACTCGCAGCGACCGACGAGGAACCGCCCCGGTGCCGGCAGCGACCCGAAGCTCGGGGCACCCGCAGCGTGCATCGTCGCCAGCATCCGTCCCAGGTCCTCCTCGCCCGCATCGTCGAGATGTCCCGGCTCGATCCGCTGCAGCACGAGTCGGGTGGGTGCCTCCTCGACGATCTCCGGCACCCGGGCTCCGGCGTCGCCGAGCCAGCGCAGCCCGGCGGCCTCCAACGGCGCCGGGTCGTGCTTGACGAACGTCATCACTACGCGGCGACGAACTCGGCGGCCCGCCGCTCGAGCGAATCGCTGAGGAAGGCCAGCAGCAGCCGCTCGTCCCCGTCGAGGTATTTGCCGCCGCGCACTCGGCGGCCGGCCAGGAAGCGCGCGAGCGCGCCGGAGGTGTAACCGTCCACGACCTCCGGGTGGACGTAGTGGGCGCGGGCGACCGCCCGGGTGTTCCCGAGAGCTTGCGAGACCGCGTCGATCGCGGCCACCACCTTCGGCTCGGCGTCCTCGCCGGCCGGCAGCTGTCCGCGCAGATAGCGGAAGGCCGTCGTTGTTCCGTTCCAGGTGCGAAAGTCCTTCGCAGTCAGGTGCGCGCCGGTCAACTCGGCCAGTCGAGCATTGATCTCGTCCGATGCGATCGGCGCCCCACCGACGGCGAACAGCCGGCGACCGCGCTGGGCCATCAGATGGTCGACCACGCGCGCGACCCCGGCGTCCACGAGCGTCACCTCGGCTTTCTTGCCAGATTTCGCCGGGAACCGGAAGTCGACGGTCGCGCCCTGCACCTGCACGTGCCGCTTGGTGAGCGTAGTGAGCCCGTAGCTGTCGTTCTCCTCCGCGTAGACCTCGTTGCCGACGCGCAGCCCGGTCACGTCGATCACCCGCAGCATCGCGGCCAGCACGTGGTCGGTGTCGATCGTCCGACGCCGCAGTTGCTTCTCGACGTCGCGACGGATCGTGGGCAGGGCGTCGCCGAAGCCGATCAGCCGGTAGAAGTTCAGCTGGTCGCGGAGTGACCGCCAGCGCTCGTGGTAGATGTACTGCCGCCGCTCGCGCTCGTCGAGACCGGTCGCGAGGATGTGCCCGTCCGGCCACGTGCAGATCCACACGTCGCGCCAGGCCGGCGGTATTGCGATCTTGGCTATCCGGTCGCGGACTCTGACGTCCACGATGGTGACGCCCTTCGCGTCGCGGTAGGTGAAGCCCCGCCCCCGGCGTAGTCGAGTGAGCCCGGGCTCGTCGGGGCTGACGTAGCGCAGCTTGGCGAGCCGAGCGCACTCCTCGGGGTCGTCATAGAGCGTCGCGATCAGCTGCGCGGGCGCGGGAACGGGTGATGCCACGGGCCAGTCTTACCCGCCGCGCCCCCACTCCTCGCGCGATATGGCGTACTCGACGACAAAGGCCGAACTTACATACGTACCCGTATGCTTGTAACTCAGGTCACTCCGTCCCGAGTCAAGGGCGGATCACATGTGAGAAACTTCCGTACACACGTGAATGTATGTGAGGAGACCGGGATGGTTGGCACGGTGTTCGTCGTCGGTGTGGGCATGACGAAATTCGAGAAGCCCGGTCGCCGGGAGGGGTGGGACTACCCCGCCATGGCCAACGAGTCGGGCACCAGGGCCCTCGCCGACGCAGGCATCGCCTACGACCAGGTCGAGCAGGCCTTCGTCGGCTACGTCTACGGCGAGTCGACGGCCGGCCAGCGCGCGGTCTACGAGCTCGGCATGACAGGCATCCCCGTCGTGAACGTCAACAACAACTGCTCCACCGGGTCGACGGCGTTGTACCTGGCCGCCCAGGCGATCCGCGGCGGGCTGGCCGACTGCACCCTCGCGTTGGGCTTCGAGAAGATGCAGCCCGGCTCGCTGACGTCCTCCTACAACGACCGCGAACAGCCGATGATGCGGCACCTGCTGGCCCTCGCCGAGATCCAGGAGTTCGCGATGCCGCCGGCGCCGTACATGTTCGGCGCGGCCGGCCGCGAGCACATGCAGAAGTACGGGACGACGGCCGAGCAGTTCGCCAAGATCGGCTACAAGAACCACAAGCACTCGGTGAACAACCCGTACGCGCAGTTCCAGCAGGAGTACACGCTCGAGGACATCCTCGCCGCCCCCACCATCTACGAGCCGCTGACGAAGCTGCAATGCTCCCCCACCAGCGACGGCTCGGGGGCCGCGATCCTCGCCAGCGAGCGGTTCGTCGACGAGCACGGCCTCGCCGACCAGGCCGTCGAGATCATCGGGCAGTCCATGGTGACCGACGTCCCCGGCACGCTGGAATCGAAGTCGGCGATCACGCTGGTCGGAGCGCAGATGACGCGCCGGGCCGCACAACAGGTCTACGACCAGGCCGGTATCGGCCCGGACGACCTCGACGTCATCGAGCTGCACGACTGCTTCTCGACCAACGAGTTGCTCACCTACGAGGCGCTGCAGCTGTGCGGCGAGGGCGAGGGCGGCAAGCTCGTCGACAACGAAGACACCACCTACGGCGGCCGCTGGGTCGTCAATCCGTCCGGCGGCTTGATCAGCAAGGGTCATCCGCTGGGCGCCACCGGGCTCGCCCAATGCGCCGAGCTCACCTGGCAACTGCGCGGCACCGCTGACGCCCGTCAGGTAGCCGCTGCCCGAACCGCGCTGCAGCACAACATCGGCCTCGGCGGTGCCGTGGTCGTCACCGCCTACCAACCCGCCAACCGCTGAACCCGAGGGGACGACATGGGCAAGATCGAGAAAACCGTCGAATTCGACGCCGCGCCGGAGAAGGTCTGGACCGTCGTGTCCGACCCCTCGCGCATGGGCGAATGGCTGGGCATGCACCAGTCCTGGAAGGGCGACGTTCCGGCGGAGTTCAGCAAAGGCGCGCAGGTCACCGCGATTGTCAGCCTGCTGAACATGCCGAACACGATCACCTGGACGGTCGACGAGTACCAGCCGCCGAGGTCGGTACGGCTGTCCGGCACGGGCATGGCGGGCGTCAAGGTGGCCATCACGCTCGACGTGGCGCCCGCGGGGTCAGGCTCGGCGATGTCGCTGGCCGCGGAGTTCGAGGGACAGATGATCGTCGGCGCGATCGGGGCCGCGATCGAGAAGGCCGGCAACGCCGAACTCGACAGCTCGCTGGCGAAACTCGGCGAACTGGTGGCGTGATGAGCACGCCCGCCACGTTCCGCACCGACGCGATCGGAGTCTGGACCGACGCCGATCGCTTCGATGTGACCCGGGAACGCATTGCGCAGTACGCGGAGGCGACCAACGACCCGATCGCGGCTCACCGCAGCGGCGAGATCGCGCCGCCGGTCTTCGCGATCGTCCCCTCTTTCATGTCGGTCATGCAGTCGGCGTTCCTGGTGGCCCCGCCCGAGTACGCGATGCGCGTGGTCCACGGCGAGCAGGACTTCCACTTCCACCGTCCGATCCGGCCGGGCGACGTGATCGAGACTCGAGCCAAGCCGCTCGGCTTCTCGGCCGCCCCGAACGGGACGACGACGGCGTTCCTGCTCGAGTGCCGTGACGCCGCGGGCGAGCTGGTCAATGAGCAGTACATGACCGCGTTCTTCCGCAAGGTCGACGCCGGCACGTCGGTCGGTGAGCTTGCCCCGCCGCACAAGTTCCCTGAATCGGTGCGTGACTCGGCGCCGGCCGCCAAGGTCGTCGGACACTTGGACGACGACCAGACGTTCCGCTACTCCCCCGCGTCCGGCGATCCGATGCCCATTCACCTCGACGAGGACGCGGCGCGGGGCGCCGGGCTGCCGGGGATCATCATCCACGGGCTCTGCACGCAAGCGTTCACGTCGTGGGCGGTGCTCACCGAGCTCGCCGACGGGGACACCGCTCGGCTCAAGCGCCTCGCGGTGCGCTTCGCCAAGCCGGTCCTGCCCGGGCAGGACCTGACCACGACCATCTGGAGGAGCGGCTCGGCCGATGGCGTCAGCACGTACGTCTTCGAGTCGACCGTCGGAGGCGAGGTCGTCATCAAGGACGGCCTCGCTGAGATATCCACCTGACCCCTCCCTCCCCGCTTTGCACCTTTCAGGATCC
>JAVHVH010000212.1:0-2630 GCA_032160665.1 Pseudonocardiales bacterium | reverse complement strand
CAGCTCGTGAGCGCTTCGGGCATGATCCAGAGCGGCCTGTCGACACGGGTCGGTCCGATCTGCAAGTCCGTCAGCGACGACGCGCGAGTGCTGAGCGTGTACAAGGGTTACGACCCCAAGGACGAGCTGACCGCGTTCAGTGTCGGGCGCGACTCCGGCCAGCCGTACACGACGACGTCGAACTCGAAGTCGAAGCCGCTCGCGGGATACCGCATCGGCGTCATCCGCGAGTACATGGACAAGAGCCTGTTCTCGGTGGACGACGTGCAGGATATCGACCTGGCCGACAAGGCGGTCAACGTGCTCAAGCAGCTCGGCGCGACCATCGTCGACCCCGGCGAACACGGTGCGCTGTTCCAGAGCTGTGTCGACCAGTACGTGCCCAAGACGCTGAACCAGCAGTTCGTTCCGCAGTTCCCCGCGTCATTCCCGGCCGGGTCCGACCAGAACTCCACCCTCGTCGCGATGGGGCAGAACCCGGCGTTGGTGCCGCACACCGCATCGGGAGACCCGACCATCCGCAACATCCCCGCGACCAGTACCGACGCGGGCGACACCAAGTACATGATGAACACCTACCTCGCCCAGCGCGGTGACGCCCGGATCCACAACCTCACCGACCTACTGGCGAATTCGACCTTCTGGAACGACCCGAACCCGCAGATGCCGAACCGCCAGTCCAGCCTCGTGAGCGCCAACAAGGCCACGACACTTGCTACGGCGAGTGCCCTGCAGACGCAGAACACGTGGCAGACGGTGATCTACAACTGCTTCGCCAAGGACCACCTCGACGCCGTGATCTCGCCGACCGGGAACAACCCGCCGGTCGTCCTTACCGCGCCGGCGGAGCCGACCGTCAACGACCGGGGTCAGGTCTGGGACGGCATCTCTAGCAAGGGATTCCCGGCGATCTCGATCCCGGACGGCTTCAGCACGATGGCGTATGACACCGACGAGGCCGGCAACCGGCTTCCGGGGGTGGCCGTCAAGCTTCCGGCGGCGGTGCAGCTCATCGCCCTGCCGTTCCAAGAGCAGACCCTGTTCAACATCGGCGCCGCCTACCAGGACGCGACGAAGGCGCGCCGTATGCCGGCTGAGTTCGGTCCGCTATCGCACTAGTCGGTCCGTCGACAGCACGAAATGGTGTGGCCCCAGCCGGCTCTCGGCTGGGGCCACATCCTCATCGGGCAGTTCCGTCGTTCGGCGCGCATGCCGACCCGCGTTCGTGCGCGCCCAGGAGTTGATCTGGCGTGGTGGACCGTCGTGAGGTCGGAGGCGAGGTCACCGCCGCCAGGGTCTTCATTGTCGATCTTCGGCGAGTTTGGTGAGGATTCTTTGGAGTTGCCGGCGCTCCGAATCGTTCAGCGGCGCCAGGAAGCGCTCCTGGATTTCGGTGATCACGGCGCCAAGGCGCGCCAGCTCGGCGCGTCCGGCCCGGGTCGGCGTGACGACGTTGCGCCGAGCGTCACGGGGGTCCCGCTCCCGCGTGACGAGCCGGCGTGACACGAGGTCGTTGACGATAGCCACCACGTCGGACGGGTCGATCCCGGTGCGCCTGCTCAGTTCAGCCTGCGAGGCAGCGCCTTCGTCAGCGAGTGAGGCCAGCACTCGCGACAGATACCCGCTGGAACCGGCCGCCGCGAACGCGTCGGCCCGAATCGCCTGAGCCCGTGCATGCGCGCGCGACAGCAGCCACGTCGGCATTCGATCGATGCGACTCGGGGCCATGACTCCAATCCTAGCCGCATCGTTGGCCGAACCAACGAATTGTGTTATCGTTGGTGCTACCAACGATTTAGGGAGCAGCATGACAACCTTCGGTCCACAGCTGATCGGCGAGACCGAGAAGACGCTGCAAGCACTGCTACGCCGAGCCCTGGCCGGCACTGGCCTCGATGAGCGGCACTGGGTAGCGCTTCGACTGGCCGCTCAGCCGGACGGAACGGCCTTGCGTGACCGCGTCTCCGACCGCGCCCACTTCGACGACGCCGACGAGCTCGTTTCCGCCTTGCAACAACGACACCTCGTCGCAGACGACGTCCCGACCGCCGACGGGCGAGCGATGCTGGAACGCGTGCTGACGAGATCGGCCGCGCTCAGCGGCCCGATCTGGGACGACGTCGAGGACGCGGACGCCGCCGCCCGCGCGCTGACAGCGGTCCTGGCGCGGGCACGCTCAGCGCTCGAAGCCACCGCCTAGATCCACCACGGCGGCGAGCACACCCCGTGCCCGCGCAGCTACGCGACCGGCAGCCTCGGACGCCGGCGAGGCGCCTGGGTCAATGGCCGCTCTGTGAGACTGCCCGCTCCGGCGACAACGCAGACAACGCGTCTGTCAACAATGCGACCAGCGCCTCGTGCTGCACGTCGGCCGATGACCACACCTGTTCATCCGAGCCGTCCAGCGCCCTGGCGGCGAGCCCCGCCTTGCTGTCGATCAACTCAGCGATCCTGCTGTCGATGGTCCGCGCGGCGATGATGCGCCACGCGGTGACGGGGTCGGTCTGACCGATGCGGTGGCTGCGGTCGATGGCCTGTGTCTGCTCCGCGTCGGTCCAGGACAGCTCGGCCAGCACGATGTTGGAGGCGACCTGCAGATTGAGACCCACGCCGGCCGCCGTCAGGGAGCA
>JAVHVH010000209.1:0-17860 GCA_032160665.1 Pseudonocardiales bacterium | reverse complement strand
GCGCCCGGCCTGGGCGCGCGGCTGCGGGCCAGGATCATCGACGTCGCCACCGGGGAGATCCTCTACGACCGCGGCGGGAACGACGTCGCCGCGCCGGCGTCCACGGCGAAGCTGCTGACTGCGGCGGCGATCCTGTCCGTCCGGCCGGCCGACTACCGCATCAAGACCACGGTCGTCGCCGGAGCGGCGGGCACGGTCGTCCTCGTCGGCGGGGGAGACCCCACGTTGACGGGCGCGCGCGGCAAGCAGCAGCCCGCGTACGAGTACGCGGCCCGGATCAGCGACCTGGCCGCCCAACTCACCCGCGCGCACGTGCGGCCCACCCGCATCGTCGTCGACGACAGTCTCTTCTCGGGGCCCACGGTGTCTCCGGCCTGGGACCCCACCGATGTGCCGAGCGACTACGCGTCCGCGATCACCGCCGTCCTGGCCGACGGCGGCCGAGCGGCACCCGGCGACGTGACCCGCAGCGCGCAGCCCGACCTGGCCGCCGGTCGCGAGCTCGCGGCCGCCGTCGGCCGGCCGAACGCGCCGGTCGTCCGCGGCCACGCCCCAGCCTCGGCGCGGGTGCTGGCAACGGTCGCCTCGGCGCCGCTGTCCACGCTCATCGAGCAGATGCTGCTGGAGTCGGACAACGTGATCGCCGAGGCGCTGGCCCGGCAGGTCGCGATCGCCGAGCACCAGCCGGCGTCGTTCACCGGCTCGGCGGCCGCGATCCGGCTGGTGCTGCGCCGCCTGGGCGTGGATCCGGGTGCCGGGATGGTGGACGGCAGCGGGCTGGCCGCCCGGGACCGGCTGAGTCCCGCCGTCCTCACCGACGCGCTGCGCCTCGCGGCCCGCGCCGCGGGACACCCGGGACTGCGCACGCTGTTCGCCGCGCTGCCGGTGGCCGCCTGGTCGGGCACCCTGGTCGACCGGTACGTCGGCGGCTCGGCCGCCGGCCTCGTCCGCGCGAAGACCGGCACGCTGACCGGCGTCTCGTCACTGGCCGGCACCGTTCACGACCGGTCCGGACGGTTGCTGGCATTCGCGTTCATCGCCGACCGCACCGGCCCGACCGCCGCGGCGGAGGCTGCGCTCGACGCCGTCGCCACCCGCCTGGCGGCCTGCGGATGCGGTTGAACGCATGTTTGCGAGCCGGTAGGTAGCGTGTAACCCATGGCGTCGCTGATCGACTGGGATGTCGCGGCGCGGGCCGCGAAGCGGTTCAGCCCACCGCCGCCCGGAGTCTCCCGGCGCGAAGCCGACGATGTCGTGGGCGAGCTCTACCGGGCCACCGCCCAGGCGGCCGACCACGTCGCCGATCTCACCCGGCTGCACGAGCCGCCGGTCAGCGCCGTCACGCGGGTCATCGACCGGCCCGCCTGGATCGACGCCAACGCCTCGGGCATGCGCACGATCATGGAGCCGCTGATCGAGCGGCTCACCGAGCAAAACCCGGTCGGGAAGATCGCCGAGCGGGTCGGGGGTCGGGTGACCGGAGTGCAGGTGGGCCTCGTCCTCGGCTTCCTGTCCGGCAAGGTGCTCGGCCAGTTCGAGTTCTTCGACCGGCCGGGCGGGCAGCTGCTGCTGGTGGCGCCCAACCTGGTGGCGGTCGAGCAGCAGCTCAAGGTCGACCCACGCGACTTCCGGCTGTGGGTGTGCCTGCACGAGGTCACGCACCGGGTGCAGTTCACCGCGGTCCCGTGGCTGCGCCGACACATGCACGACGAGGTCGGCGCGCTCAGCGCGACCGTCGAGACCGATCCCGCCGAACTGCGCCGGCGGCTCTCCGGCGCCGCGGGGGAACTGGTCAAGGTGGTCCGCGGTCGCGACGACGGAACCGGCCTGCTCTCCGTACTCGCCACCCCCGAGCAGCGCGCGGTGCTCGAGCGGGTGAGCGCCTTCATGTCACTGGTCGAGGGCCATGCCGAGTACGTCATGAACGCGGTGTCGCCCAGCGTCATCCCCAGCCAGAAGGTGATCGAGAGCCGGTTCGCGTCCCGCCGGCGGCGCGGGGGCAACCCGCTGGACCGCCTGCTGCGGCGGCTGCTCGGCATGGAGGCCAAGACCCGCCAGTATGTCGACGGATCGGCGTTCGTCCGCGCGGTTGTCGACCGGATCGGCGTCGACGACTTCAACGCCATCTGGACGTCTTCCGAGACGCTGCCGACCAAGGCCGAGATCAGCGATCCCGGCCGGTGGATCGCCCGCGTCCACGCGTGACCCGCTGCCGCTGATGGGCCCCGCGCCGGCCGTCGCCGCCGTGCGGTCGGCCGTCCGCTCCGTGCTCGACGGGCCGGTCCTCGTCGCGTGCTCGGGCGGGGCCGACTCGCTGGCGCTGGCCGCGGCCACCGCCTTCGAGGCGACGCGTGCGGGCGTCCGCGCCGGCCTGATCACGGTCGACCACGGGCTCTCGCCCGGCTCGGCGGCGCAGGCGAGCCGGGTCGCCGCGCTCGGGTACGAGCTGGGCTTCGACCCCGTCCTGCAGGTGTGTGTCGAGGTGGGCCGCGCGGGTGGACCCGAGGCCGCGGCCCGGTCGGCCCGGTACGCGGCCCTCGACGCGGCGGCCGCGGCGCTCGGGGCCCGGGTGCTGCTCGGGCACACCCTCGACGACCAGGCCGAGACGGTGCTGCTGGGCCTCGGCCGGGGGTCCGGCCCGCGCTCGCTGGCCGGCATGGCCGAGGCGGACGGGCGCTACCTGCGGCCGCTGCTGCGCGTGCGCCGCGCGACCACCGAGGCCGCCTGCGCCGCGCTCGGGCTGACGCCGTGGTCGGATCCGCACAACGCCGACCCACGCTTCCAGCGGGTTCGGCTCCGGCGCGAGGTGCTCCCGCTGCTCGAGGACGTCCTGCAGGGCGGCGTGGCCGAGGCGCTGGCCCGCACCGCCGAACTGCTGCGCGACGACCTCGAAGCCCTGGACGCCCGGGCGGCCGGCGTCCTGTCCTTGATCAACTCGCCCGGTGCCGGGCTGTGGACCTGCTGTGAGCGAGATGATCACGGAAATCAGCCGCACGAGTTGGACGTCACACTGCTGGCCGAGCTGCCCACGGCGATCCGCACCCGGGTGCTGCGCACGTGGGCCGGGCACGCCGGGGCCGGGCCCCTCACCGCCGAGCGGACCCACGCGCTCGACGCCCTGGTCACCGGCTGGCACGGTCAGGGGCCGGTCCAGCTGCCGGGCGGGGTGGCCGTCAGCCGTGCGTCTGGGAGACTCGTAGTGACCCCCAACGTTCAGGAGTGACGTGTCCGAGCTCGACGCCGACATCGAGGCGACCCTTGTGTCTGCCGATCAGATCACCGAGCGGATCGGCGAGCTGGCCAAGGAGATCGACGCCGACTTCCAGGGCCGCGAGCCCGTCCTGGTCGGGGTACTCAAGGGCGCGGCCATGTTCATGTCCGACCTCGCGCGAGCGCTCGAGCGTCCGTCCACGATGGAGTTCATGGCCGTCAGCTCTTACGGCAGCGGCACCCAGAGCAGCGGTGTGGTGCGCATCCTCAAGGACCTCGACCGCGATATCGCCGGCCAGCACGTCCTCATCGTCGAGGACATCATCGACTCCGGGCTCACGCTGTCCTGGCTGCTGAAGAACCTGTCCAGCCGCAACCCCGCGTCCATCGCGATCGTCACCCTGCTGCGCAAACCGGACGCCCTCAAGGTGGACGTCGCCGTCAAATACGTGGGCTTCGACATCCCCAACGAATTCGTCGTCGGATACGGCTTGGACTACGCTGAGCGTTACCGCGATCTGCCCTACATCGGGCGACTCAAGCCCTCTATCTACGGGGGTTGACGTGTACCTTCGTCCACAAGTCAGGTCGAACAGGGCCTCCAGTGCGGGAAGGAACGCGGACGGCCAGCCGTTCGTGATAATGATATGAATCGCAAGCGAATTCTGAAGTCGTGGTGGCTGTGGGCCGCCGTGGCCTTGTTCGTCATCTTTGCGGTGCCCGGGCTCGTCTCCAGCGGCAGCGGCTACCACGGGGTCAGCACGTCGGACGCGTTGGCCCAGATCAAGGCCCACAACGTCACCAGCGCGATCATCGACGACAAGGGTCAGACCCTTGAGCTCACGCTGAAGGCCGACTTCCAAGGCAAGTACGCCAAGATCAGCACCCAGTACCCGAGCGCCGCGTCCGCGCAGATCACCACGTTGCTGCGCGATTCGACGGGTCCCACCGGCCAGCCGCTCAACTTCCGCACGCACGTGGCCAAGGACAACACCTGGCTCTCGCTGCTGGTCAGCCTGCTACCGATCCTGCTGATCGTCGGCGTGCTGTTCTTCGTCATGAGCCAGGTGCAGGGCGGCGGCAACCGCGTCATGAGCTTCGGCCGGTCGAAGGCCAAGCTGGTCAACAAGGACACTCCGAAGACGACGTTCTCCGACGTCGCCGGTGCCGACGAGGCCATCGAGGAACTCGAGGAGATCAAGGAGTTCCTCGCCAACCCGGCCAAGTTCCAGGCGATCGGCGCGAAGATCCCTAAGGGCGTGTTGCTCTACGGTCCGCCCGGCACTGGCAAGACGCTGCTGGCCCGCGCGGTCGCCGGCGAGGCCGGCGTCCCGTTCTACTCGATCTCCGGTTCGGACTTCGTCGAGATGTTCGTCGGTGTCGGCGCCTCCCGGGTGCGCGACCTCTTCGAGCAGGCCAAGGCCAACGCGCCGTCGATCATCTTCGTCGACGAGATCGACGCCGTCGGCCGGCACCGCGGCGCCGGCATGGGCGGCGGCCACGACGAGCGCGAGCAGACGCTGAACCAGCTGCTCGTCGAGATGGACGGCTTCGACGTCAAGGGCGGCGTGATCATGATCGCGGCCACCAACCGTCCCGACATCCTCGACCCCGCGCTGCTGCGTCCCGGCCGCTTCGACCGCCAGATCGCCGTCGGTCCCCCGGACGTCATCGGTCGCGAGGCCGTGCTGAAGGTGCACGCCAAGGGCAAGCCGTTCGCCGCCGACGTCGACCTCGGTGTCATCGCCCGGCGCACGCCCGGCTTCACCGGCGCCGACCTCGCCAACGTCATCAACGAGGCCGCCCTGCTGACGGCCCGCAACAACGGGCGGCTGATCACGACAGAGGCTCTCGAGGAGTCCATCGACCGGGTCATCGCCGGGCCGGAGCGCAAGACCCGCGCCATGAGCGACAAGGAGAAGCGGGTCACCGCCTATCACGAGGCCGGGCACGCGCTCACCGCCTGGGCAATGCCGAACCTCGACCCGGTGCACAAGGTCACGATCCTGCCCCGCGGGCGTTCCCTGGGGCACACACTCGTGCTGCCGCTCGAGGACCGTTACACGCAGACGCGCGCGGAGATCCTCGACCAGCTCGTCTACGCCCTGGGCGGTCGCGCCGCCGAGGAACTCGTCTTCCACGAGCCGACCACCGGCGCGTCCAACGACATCGAGAAGGCCACCAAGCTGGCCCGTTCGATGGTCACCGAGTACGGCATGAGCACGAAGCTCGGCGCGGTCAAGTACGGCACCGGCGATGCCGAGCCGTTCATGGGCCGCGACTACGGGCACCAGCGTGACTATTCCGAGGACATCGCGGCCGACATCGACTCCGAGGTGCGCGACCTGATCGAGGGCGCGCACGACGAGGCCTGGGAGATCCTGGTCCAGTACCGCGACGCGCTCGACTCGATGGTGCTCGAGCTCGTCGAGAAGGAGACGCTGGCCAAGGACGACCTTGAGCGGATCCTCGCGCCGGTGCGCAAGCGCCCGCCGCACAACAGCTTCGCCGGCTTCGGCAAGCGCACGCCGAGCGACCGTCCGCCCATCGAGATCCCGATGTCGCTGCGCAAGCCGTTGCCGAACGGATCGCCCAACGGCGGATCGCGCAACGGCGGCCATCCTGAGGCGGAAGGCAAGGCGCTGCCCGGTGTGGTTCCCGCGCCCAACCCGCCGCAGCCGCCGAGCCCCGGCGACGGTGGGGTGTTCGGTCCGCAGGGCGGCCCGGTCGGTCAGCCCTACGGCAGCCCGCCATACGACACCCCGCCCGGCGGTGAGTGAGACCGTCGGCCGCGTCGACGTCGCGCGTGCTGAGGCGGCGGTTCGGGAGCTGCTGATCGCCGTCGGCGAGGACCCCGATCGGGAAGGGCTGCGAGCCACGCCCCGTCGAGTGGCGCGCGCGTACGAAGAGATCTTCGGCGGCCTGCACGTCGACCCCGACGAGGTGCTGCAGACAACCTTCGACGAGGAGCACGACGAGCTCGTCCTCGTCAAGGACATCCCGCTGTACTCGGTCTGCGAGCACCACCTGGTTCCGTGGCACGGCACCGCGGCCGTGGGTTACATCCCGGGCAAGGACGGGCGGATCACCGGGCTGTCGAAGCTGGCCCGGCTGGTCGACCTCTACGCGCGGCGACCGCAGGTTCAGGAGCGGCTGACCAGCCAGGTGGCCGACGCGATGGCGCGCCGCCTCGAGCCGCAGGGCGTGATCGTGGTGATCGAGGCCGAGCATCTCTGCATGGCGATGCGCGGGGTCCGCAAGCCGGGGGCCCGGACGATGACCTCGGCGGTGCGCGGCATCTTCAAGGACGACCCGCGCACCCGCGCGGAGGCGCTCAGCTTGATCCTGGGTCGCTAATGCTGCCGCAGCGGAGCGACCGCATCTGCGTCGTCGGCGTCCTGAACGTCACGCCCGACTCGTTCTCCGACGGCGGCCGCTACTCCTCGGCGGACGACGCGATTGCGCACGGTCTGCAGATGCAGGCCGAGGGTGCCGATCTGATCGACGTCGGTGGCGAGTCCACCCGGCCCGGCGCCCAACGCGTCGCGGCCGACGAGGAGCTGCGGCGCATTGAGCCGGTGATCGAGGGCCTCGCGGCGCAGGGGGTCGCGCTCTCGGTGGACACCTACCGCGCTTCGGTGGCGGCCGCCGCCCTGCAGGCCGGTGCGGCGATCGTGAACGACGTGTCGGGCGGGCTCGGCGACCCGGCGATGGCGTCGGTCGTCCGCGACGCCGGGTGCCCGTGGATCTTGATGCACTGGCGCGGGCACAGCGAGCACATGCAGGAACTCGCCCGCTACGACGACGTCGTCAAGGACGTGCGGACCGAACTGCTCGCGCGCGTCGATGCCGCCGTTGCCGCCGGCGTCGACCCGCAGCGTCTCGTCATCGACCCGGGCCTCGGTTTCGCCAAGACCGGCGCGCACAACTGGGCAATCCTGGCCGGGCTGCACAGCTTCGTCGAACTCGGCCTGCCCGTCCTCGTGGCCGCCTCGCGCAAGTCGTTTCTGGGGACGCTGCTGGCCGGCCCCGACGGCACCCCGCGCCCGGTCGACGACCGGGAGGATGCGACGACGGCGATCACCGCGCACGCGGCGGCGCAGGGTGTCTGGGGTGTGCGGGTCCATCAGGTGCGCCCGGCCGTGGACGCCGCGCTGGCCGTGGCCGCGATCCAGGGAGCCGCCGGATGACCGCCGCTACCGCCGCCGCCGCCGCCGCTACTACCGCCGCGACCGCTACCGCCGCCGCCACCGTTACCGCCGCTTTGCACCTTTCAGCTCCCCTGTGCGGCCTCATTTGGGGCGCTGAAAGGTGCAAAGCCGCGGACGGGTGGGGGTGGAGGCGGTCGTGAGCGATCAGATCGCGTTGACCGGGTTGCGGGTGCACGGCTTCCACGGTGTGTTCGAGCACGAGCGGCGCGACGGTCAGGACTTTGTCGTCGACGTCGTCCTCGAGATGTCGACGGCCGTCGCCGCGGCCTCGGACACACTCGCTGACACCATCGACTACGGCGACCTCGCTCAGCGGCTCGCGGCGGTGCTGTCCGGCCCGCCGGTGAACCTGCTGGAGACGCTCGCGGCCCGGCTGGCCGAGACCTGCCTCGCCGACCGCCGCGTTGGGGCCGTGACGGTGACCGTGCACAAGCCGGAGGCCCCGATCCAGGCCCGTTTCGACGACGTCGCGGTGACGATCCGCCGGGAGCGCCCGTGACGGTGGCCGTGCTGTCGATCGGATCGAACCTGGGAGATCGGCTCGCCGCGTTGCAGGGCGCCGTCGACGCGGTACGACCCTGGGTGCGATTCACGTCGCCGGTGTTCGAGACGCCGCCCTGGGGGCCGGTGCCGCAGGGCGACTACCTCAACGCGGTGCTGGTGGCGGCCGATCCGGACGCCGCGCCGCGTGACTGGCTGGACCGCGCGCACGCGGCCGAACAGGCGGCCGGCCGGACCCGAGACGTGCGGTGGGGCCCGCGGACGCTCGACGTGGACGTGGTGGCCGTCGACGACGTGGTGAGCGACGACCCCGAGCTCACCCTGCCGCACCCGCGCGCGACCGAGCGGGCGTTCGTCCTCGTGCCCTGGTTGGCCGCCGATCCGCAGGCTCGGTTGTCCGGACGATCCGTCGCTGCGCTGGTCGAGGAGCTGCCCGGCGAGGACGTCGCGAACCTGCGTCGGCGCGACGATCTGGTGCTGCGGTGAGCGACGCTTGCGGAGCGAACAGGGGCGCAGAGCTCGCGAAGCCACGCTCCGAGCGAAGCGAGGACCCGCGGTGAGCGGGCCCGGGATGCGGCGGACGTCGTGGGCTGACTTGGCGGTCCCGCTCGTCGTGATGGGGATCACCGTCTTCGTACTGCTGCGCTTCTCCTACGACTCGATCCCGCCCTTGCACTACTTCACCGCGGCGCCGCTGGGCGCGCTGGCCGCCGCCGAACTGGTTGCTGCCCGTCGGGTCCGGGCGGCCGTGCGACACGACCCGCACGCCCGGCCAATGGCGGCCATCGTGATCGCCCGCTGCGTCGCTCTGGGCAAGGCGTCCTCGCTGGTCGGAGCGGGTGTCGTGGGCGCGGTGCTCGGACTGCTCGGCCGCGTCCTGCCCGACGTGCGGGCGCTGAAGGCCGCCGCCAACGACACGGCTGTGGCCAGCGTCGTACTGGGCGCTGCGGTGGCCCTGGTGGTCGCGGGTCTGCTGCTCGAGCGGGCCGGGATCGACCCGGGAAGCGACAAGAATTCGCGGGATCGTCGCTCGTGAGAGACGCGATTATCGCGCCTGTGAGGTTGTTCGGACCAATCGGGTCCTCTTCCGGCGGTGACTAAGCTGGTCCGGTGCCCAACCCGGATGCGCCCCCGCTGACGCGCGGCGTCGTCCTACGCGGAGTGGGGTTCGCCTTCGCCATCGCGCTGGGTGCGGTGGGTGTCTGGTTGATCGTGACGAGCACGACCTCGGTCAAGCGGATCGAACTCGGTGTGTTGACCGGTTTGTGGGGGTTGCTGCTGGGCGCGTTCTCGATGTTCGGCAGCCGCCGCCTCGGTCATCACAGCGAAAACGACGATCTGCCGGACGCGCATACGGGACCGGTCGGAGCGCTGGAACTGCGGAGTGTCACGGCCCTCGAGCGGGCCGACGAAGCTGCCGCGCGGCGCGCGTACGAGGCCCGCCTCGAACACATGCTGCGCCGCGAGATTCAATCGACGATGACCCGCGAGATCTCCTCGCTGCGCAGCGAGATCGCCCAGCTGCGCAGCGAGTTGCTCGAGAAGGTCGGCGGCCAGCTCCGTCTCGAGCGGATCGAGACGACGCGACTGATCGGGTCCGACCTCGAAGCGCTCCAGCACCAGCTGCGCCAGCTCACGGTCGCCGCTCGCGACTCGGCCGACTTCGGTTCGTCCGGTCCGGAGCCGCGGATCCGGCAGGCTGACCCGCTGCGTCCGATCGTCGAACCGGCTTTGGTGCGCCCCGTCACCCGGCACACGGCCGTGGTCGAGTCGGTTCCGCAGCCCGCCCGGCTGGATGAGCTGGCGCCCGAGCCGGAGCTTCGGCGCCAGCCGGAGCTTCGATTCGAACCAGAGATCCGGCTGAGGACAGAATTCCGGCCACGGGCCGAGCCGCCGCCGGAGCCCGGTCTTCGGCCCGCCGCCACGATCCCGCCCGCACCCGGACCGACACCCACTCCGACGCCAGGACCGGCGCCCGCACCCGTCCCAACTCCGCCGCCGACGCCGGTCCCGCCACCCGCGCCCGCACCCGCGCCCCCACCTGCCCCGGCACCGACACCAGCCCCGCCGGCACCGACACCAGCCCCGCCCGCACGCCCACCGGCACCGGTGCCCGCACCACCACCCGCGCCGGCGCCAACCCCGGCTCCGCCGCCAACCCCGGCTCCGCCGCCGACACCCACACCAGCATCGCCACCAGCACCGGCTCCGGAGCCCGAGCGTCCGGCGCCGCCCCGTCCGGCCCCGTCCGCTCTCGACTTCCCCTCGTTGCCGCGGCTGAGCCCGTTCACGGACTACGGCCCCGACCCGGAAGAGGAGCCCGAGGATCCCGACTACACGGGCCGTCGTCGCCGCGGAGACCCGGCGGTCGTCGCGCAGCCGGCCAGCGCTCCGACGGCCAGGCGCGACGATGACGACGCCGAGCCGCCGGCGGCACGTCGGCATCGCCGCGCGACCGACAGCGACGACAGCGACGACCTGCTCGCCCGGCTGCTGGCGCGTGAGACCGCGCGCTGAGCGGTCAGTGCCGTAGCCGTCAGTGCAGTTCGGCGTCCAGCATGGCTGCCCACTGCCGGGCGATTCCCGACCGGCGCACACTGTCATCGGTCAGCAGGTTCGCCAGCCCCAGTCCGCGGGCGAGGTCCAGCGTCGCCTGCACCGTCTCGCGCACCCCGCTGACCTGTTCGTCGACCCCGAGCAGATCGACCACGATCAGGTGGATCTCGCGGCCGATCCGGGCCTCGAGCGGGACAATCTGCTCGCGCAGCTGCGGCTCCGCCGCTGCCGCCACCCACAGCATCAGCGCGGCCCGGAAGAACGTCCCGGTGAACAGCCCGAAGACCAGCTCGACGATGGCCGTGGTGTCCATCTCGCTGCGGCGTTCCGCGAGTTCGCGGCGCATCTGCTCGCCCCGTTCGTGCGTGACGTGTTCCAGCGCCGCGGTGAACAGGGCCTCCCGGGTCGGGAAGTGGTGCTGGGCCGCCCCGCGCGAGACGCCGGCGTGCTCGGCGACGACCGACACCGTGCTGGCCGTCCAGCCGAGCTCGGCCAGGCAGGTGATCGCGGACTCCAGCAGCCGGGCGCGGGTGGCGCGCGATCGGTCCTGTTGTGGCTCCCGGGCCTCGGTCAGCGTCATCGGTCAGTCCTGGACCCAGCGCGGCGGGCGCTTCTGCAGGAATGCCATCATGCCCTCGCGGGCCTCGTCCGACCCGAACAGCCGAGCCGACTGGGCCTGCACCTCGTCGGCCCGATCGGCGAACGCGCCGCGAGCGCCCCGCGTCGTCAACGGCTTGGTCTCGGCCAGTCCTTGGGGTGAGCAGGCGCGCAGCGCGTCCGCAATCGCGGCGATCTCGGCGTCGAGGTCAGCGACGGCGGCGGTGATCAGGCCGCAGTCGGCCGCGGCCGTCGCGTCGAACTTCTCGCCGGTCAGGTAGTAGCGACTCGCGGCGCGCTCGGTCATCCGGCCGAGTGTGGTCAGCGAGATGATCGCCGGCGCGAGGCCCAGCCGGACCTCGGTGAACGCGAACGACGCGTTGTCGCTGGCGATCGCGATGTCGCAGGCGCCGACGATGCCGAGCCCGCCGGCCCGGACCGCGCCGTCGAGGCGGGCCACGACCGGCTTCGCCAGCTCGACGATCGCCCGCAGCAGGCCCAGCATCCGTTTCGTGCCCTGCTCCGGCCCGCCTTCGGCCGCGGACTCCTTCAGGTCGGCGCCCGCGCAGAACGTGGAACCGGTGTGGGTGAGCACGACCGACCGCACGGCGTCATCGCCAGCGGCCTGCGCGAGGTGCTGGCCGAGCTCGCCGACCAGCTGGGCCGACAGCGCGTTGCGGTTGTGCGGGGAGTCGAGGGTGACGGTCGCGATCGCCCGGTCGACGCCGTAGTGGACGAGCGCAGCCATCAGTACGACTTGGGCAGGCCGAGGCTGAACTGGGCGACGAAGTTGAGAATCATCTCCCGGCTCACCGGCGCGATGCGCGCAACCCGGGCGCCGATCAACAGGTTGCCCAGTCCGTACTCGTGCGCCAGACCGTTGCCGCCCAGGGTCTGCACCGCCTGGTCGACGCACGCGATGCTGGCCTCGGCCGCGGCGTACTTGGCCATGTTCGCCGACTCGCCGGCTCCCATGTCGTCACCGCGGTCGTAGAGCGAGGCCGCCTTCTGCATCATGAGCTTCGACATCTCAAGTTCGACCTTGGCCTTCGCGAGCGGGTGCGACACGCCCTGGTGGGTACCGATCGGCTTGCCCCAGACGACCCGCTCGTTCGCGTACTTGACGGCGCGGTCGAGGGCATAGCGACCCATGCCCACCGAGCCGGCGGCGGCCATGATCCGTTCCGGGTTCAACCCGGCGAACAGCTGGGCCAGCGCCGCGTCCTCGGCTCCGATCAAGGCGTCGGACGGCAGCCGGACGTCGTCCAGGAACAGCAGGAACTGCTTGTCCGGCATGACGACGTCCATGTCGATGGCCGTGTACTCGAAGCCCGGGGTGTCGGTCCGGAACGCGAACAGCGCGGGTTTGAGCCGCCCCGTCTTCGAGTCCTCGGTGCGCGCGACGATGAGGATCGCGTCGGCGTGGTCGACTCCGGAGACGTAGATCTTGCGACCGTTGAGCACCCAGTCGTCGCCGTCGCGGCGCGCCGTCGTCGGGATGTTGTGCGAGTTCGAACCGGCGTCGGGTTCGGTGATCCCGAAGGCCATGATCGTCGAGCCGTCGGCCAGCCCGGGCAGCCAGTGCTGCTTCTGCTCGGGTGTGCCGAACCGGCTGATGATCGTGCCGTTGATGGCGGGCGAGACGACCATCATCAGCAGACCGCAGCCGGCGGCGTTGAGTTCCTCGCCGACGATCGCCAGTTCGTACATGCCGGCACCGCCGCCGCCGTACTCCTCCGGCAGGTTCAACCCGATGAAGCCGCTCTTGCCGGCCTCGTTCCACAGTTCGGTGAGCGGCTCGCGAGCCCGGGCGCGCGGCGCCGTGTAGTCGTGGCCGTAGCGCTTGCCCAACTCGACCACGGCCTTGCGGAGCGCGATCTGTTCCTCGGTCTCACGGAAATCCATCAGTCAGTCTCCCTCGGTCACGACCGCGAGCACGGCGCCCACATCGATCTGCTGTCCCGCGCGCACCGGGAGCTCGGCGATGACACCGTCGGCCGGCGCGCTGATCTTGTGCTGCATCTTCATCGCCTCGAGCCACAGGATGGGCTCGCCGGCCTTCACCCGATCGCCCTCGGCCACCGCGATCCGGACCACCGAGCCCGGCATCGGCGCCAGCAGCGAGCCCGGCGCGACCTGCTCGGACGGATCGACGAAGCGTGGCACCCGTCGCAGCCGTACCGGGCCGAGCGGCGAGTCGACGTACACGTCTTCCGGATGGACGGCGATGGCGAACGTCCGGCGAATGCCGTCGTGATCGACGACGACCTGGTCCGACCGCGCCGTCACCAGCGCGACGCCGTCGAAGCCCTCGGCCACCAGGCCGTCGCGCGTGATCCGGTACGCGATGTCGTGACCGTCGAAGCGGACGTGCTGGGGCTGGCTGACGACATTGCGCCACCCCGACGGGACGTGGCGCAGCACCGGTGCTGCCGCCCGGTCCGCGCTGTCGCAGGCCAGGGCCGCAGCGAGCGCGGACAACCTAGTGGCGTCGGCGCCGGCCAGCGGAGCGGCGAGGACGTCGAGCCCGTGCCGGTCGAAGAACGCGGTGTCGGTCTCGCCGCGCAGGAACGCCGGATGGCGCAGTACGTTCACCAGCAGGTCGCGGTTGGTGACGACGCCGTGGATGTGGGATCGAGCGAGCGTCGACGCGAGCGCGGTCGCCGCCTGGGTTCGGGTCGGCGCCCAGGCGATGACCTTGGCGAGCATCGGGTCGTAGTGGATGCCGACGACCGTCCCGTCCACGACGCCGCTGTCGAGGCGGATCCCGGCCGCCGCCGACGAGAGGTCGAACTCGACCCCCACGCCGGGCACCGCGAAGCGGTGGAGCGTGCCGGACTGCGGTTGCCAGTCGGCCGCGGGATCTTCGGCGTACAGCCGGACCTCGATGGCGTGGCCGTGCGGGCTCGGCGGATCCGGGTCGAGGGCGGCTCCGTCGGCGACGGCGAGCTGCAGGGCGACGAGGTCGAGCCCGGTGGTGCATTCGGTGACGGGGTGCTCGACCTGCAACCGGGTGTTCATCTCGAGGAAGAAGAACCGGCCCTCGTCATCGGCAAGGAACTCGACCGTTCCGGCGCCGGTGTAGCCGATCGCGGTGGCCGCCGCGCGGGCCGCGTCGAACAGGTCCTTGCGCATGCCGTCGATCCGTTCGACGAGCGGCGACGGCGCCTCCTCGACGACCTTCTGATGCCGGCGCTGGATCGAGCACTCGCGTTCGCCGACGGCCCACACCGTGCCGTGCTCGTCGGCCATCACCTGCACCTCGATGTGCCGGCCGGTGGCGAGGTAGGGCTCGCAGAACACGGTGGGGTCGCCGAACGCGCTGGCTGCTTCCGCGCGGGCCGCCTCGACCTCTTGGGCCAGCTCGGCGAGTTCGCGGACGATGCGCATGCCGCGTCCGCCGCCGCCGGCACTTGCCTTGATGAGGACGGGCAGGTCCGGTTCGGTGACGGCGTCGGGCCGCAGTTCCGCGAGCACCGGGACACCGGCGGCCGCCATCATCCGCTTGGACTCGATCTTGCTGCCCATCGCGTCGATGGCTTCTGGCTTCGGGCCGATCCAGGTGAGCCCGGCGTCGATGACGGCGCGGGCGAAGGCGGCGTTCTCGGACAGGAAGCCGTACCCGGGGTGGATGGCGTCGGCGCCGGCTCTGCGGGCGGCGGCGATGATCAGGTCGGCGCGCAGGTAGGTTTCCCCGGGCGTGCTGCCGGGCAGGTGGACCGCGGCGTCGGCCTCGGCGACATGCGCGGCCTCAGCGTCCGGATCGGAGAACACCGCGACGGTGCCGAGGCCGAGGCTGCGGCAGGTCCGGAACACCCGGCGGGCGATCTCGCCGCGGTTCGCGACCAGGACGGTGGCAATCACGCTTCCGCCCCGCTGCTCGTCGTCGCGCACCAACCAGGTGGTGTTCGGCGTCCTTTGCTCTGCTCACCTGGACGCAGCACGTGCTTACTCCAGGTGAGCAGAGCAAAGGAGCGCGTAAGTGCACATGGCGCCGAGATCCGAGCACCCGGCCGCGCGTCGATCAGACACCTGCTCACAGCCGAAACACCCCGTATCCCTGAGCGCCCTCGACCGGCGCGTTGTGCACCGCCGACAGCGCGATGCCCAGCACCGTCCGGGTATCGCGGGGGTCGATGATCCCGTCGTCGTAGAGCATCCCGGACAGGAACGGCGCCAGCGACTGCTCCTCGATCTGCGCCTCGACGAAGCCGCGCATCTGCGCATCCGCCGCCTCGTCGTAGGCCTGCCCGCGGGCCTCCGCGGCCTGCCGCGCCACGATCGAGAGCACGCCGGCCAACTGCGCCGGGCCCATGACCGCCGACTTCGCCGAGGGCCAGGTGAACAGGAACCGCGGGCCGTACGCGCGTCCGCACATGCCGTAGTTGCCGGCGCCGTAGGACGCGCCCATCGTCACCGTCAGATGGGGGACCCGCGAGTTCGACACCGCGTTGATCATCTGCGCGCCGTGCTTGATGATTCCGCCCTGCTCGTACTCCTTGCCGACCATGTAGCCGGTCGTGTTCTGCAGGAACAGCAGCGGGGTGTCGGCGCGATTGGCGAGCTGGATGAACTGCGCCGCCTTCTGCGCCTCTTCGCTGAACAGCACGCCCCGCGCGTTCGCGAGGATCCCGATCGGATAGCCGTGCAGCGCGGCCCACCCCGTCACCAACGACGAGCCGTACAGCGGCTTGAACTCGTCGAAGTCCGAACCGTCGACGATCCGGGCGATGACCTCGCGCGGGTCGAACGGGATCTTGAGATCGGTGGGGACGAGGCCGAGCAGGTCTTCGGCGTCGTGGAGCGGCGGAGCCGGGTCGGGCTTCGGCGCCGGACCCTGCTTGTGCCAGTTCAACCGTCCGACGATCTGCCGGCCGATGCGGATGGCGTCCTGCTCGTCCTGTGCGAAGTAGTCGGCCAGACCGGACTGCCGCGCGTGCATCTCGGCGCCGCCGAGCGACTCGTCGTCGGACTCCTCGCCCGTCGCCATCTTCACCAACGGCGGGCCGGCGAGGAACACCTTCGAGCGTTCCTTGATCATGACGACGTAGTCGCTCATGCCGGGGATGTAGGCGCCGCCGGCCGTCGAGTTGCCGAACACCAGCGAGATCGACGGGATGCCGGCGGCGGACAGCCGGGTCAGGTCGCGGAAGATCTGCCCGCCCGGGATGAAGATCTCCTTCTGGGTGGGCAGGTCCGCGCCGCCGGATTCGGTCAGGCCGATCACCGGCAGCCGGTTCTGTAGAGCGATCTCGCTCGAGCGCAGCGTCTTCTTCAAGGTGTACGGATTGGACGCGCCCCCGCGGATCGTCGGGTCGCTGCCGTTGATCATGCATTCGACGCCGTTGACGACACCGATGCCGCAGACGACCGAGGCGCCGACGGTGTAGTCGCTGCCCCACGCGGCGAGCGGGGACAGTTCGAGGAACGGCGACCCGGGATCGATGAGCAGTTCGATGCGCTCGCGCACCAGCAGCTTGCCGCGCTTGTGGTGCCGGTCGACGTACTTCTCGCCGCCCCCGGCCACCGCCTTGGCCTGCTCGGCGTCGATCGCGGCAAGCTGCTCGAGCAGCGCGGCGCGGTTCGTCGCGTACTCGGCCGAGGACGGATCGACCGCCGTCTTCAAAACCGTCATCGCTTTGCACCTTTCAGCGCCCTAAATGGCGCGCGACAGGGGAGCTGAAAGGTGCAAAGCCGGGAAGGCCGGGCGGTCATCACGACGTGAAACCCAGCGTCTTGGCGGCGAGCCCGATGAGGATCTCGTTCGTCCCGCCCCCGATGCCCATGATCCGCATGTCCCGGTACTGCCGCTCGACCTCGGACTCGCGCATGTACCCCATCCCGCCGTGCAGCTGAACCGCCTGGTCGACCGCCCACATGCCTGCCTCCACGGCAGTGTTCTTCGCGAAGCACGCCTCGGTGACGAGGTTCGTCTCGCCGGCCGCCGCGCGCAGCGCCACCGAGCGGGTGTAGACCCGCGCGACCTCGACGCGGCGCGCCATTTCGGCGAGCGTGTTCTGCACCGGTTGCCGGCTGATCAGCGGACGCCCGAACGTCTCGCGCAGCCGGCACCACTCGACCGTCACGTCCAGCGCCCGCTGCGCGCACGCGTAGGACTGCACGGCCAGGCCGATCCGCTCGGAGACGAAGTTCTGCGCGATCTGGACGAAGCCGGTGTTCTCGGTGCCGACCAGCTGCGAGGCGGGCACCCGCACGTCGACATAGGACAGCTCGGCGGTATCCGAGCACAGCCACCCCATCTTGGCCAGCTTGCGCGAGACGGTGAAGCCCGGCGTCCCCTTCTCGACCACGATCAGCGACAGTCCGTGCGCGCCCGCGTCGCCGGTACGCACGGCGGTCACCACGAAGTCGGCGCGCACGCCCGACGTGATGTAGGTCTTGGCCCCGTTGATGACGTACTCGTCGCCGTCCCGCTTGGCCGACGTGCGAATGCCCGCGACGTCCGAGCCGCCGTCCGGTTCGGTGATCGCGAGCGAGCCGATCAGATCGCCCTCGATCGTCGGACGGACCCACCGCTCGACCTGCGTCGGGTCCCCGGCCGCCACCAGGTGCGGCAGCGCGATCCCGGACGTGAACAGCGAGGCGAACACTCCGCTCGCCGCGCCCGCGTAGTGGATCTCCTCGGCCAGCACGAGCGCGTCGATCGCGTCGCCGCCGCCCCCGCCCACCGACGTCGGGTAGGACAGCCCGATCAGGCCGAGCTCGGCGGCCCGCTTGTGCAGCGACCGCGGCAGCTCGCCGTCCGCCTCCCACTGATCCTGGAA
>JAVHVH010000263.1:0-23069 GCA_032160665.1 Pseudonocardiales bacterium | reverse complement strand
GGCCCCGTCCCCCAGTTCGAGCACCCCGAGCGACCCGCCGAGCTGACCCGGAACTTCACCGCCGCGCGGGGCAAACCACCCTGCGCTTTGCACCTTTCCGCTCCCCAAATCGGGACGATTTGGGGAGCTGAAAGGTGCAAAGCGCAGGGTGGTTAGCCCAGCTCGGCGATGAAGTTCCGGGTCAGCTCGGCGGTTCGCTCGGGGTGCTCGAACTGGGGGACGTGGCCGCAGTCCTCGAGCACCACCGACTCGGCGGCGGGCAGCGCCTCCTGGACCCAGCGCGCGAACCCGGGCGGGACGAGCAGATCCTTCTCCCCCCACAGGAACAGCGCCGGCGGGGTGAGCGTGGGCAGCCGATCCCAGAATCCGCTCTCGCCGAACGGTTCGTCGATGTAGACGTGCCGCAGCGCCGAGAAGATCGCGAGCCGGTTGGCCCGGATGCTGAACACCCGCACGAACTCGTCGATCGCCGCCTCGTACCAGGCGTCGGGCAGCCGCGACTGGTCGGCGAACAGGGCCCGCAATCCGCGCATCGCCATCCGGCGCGGGATGCGCACGGGCAGCGCCACGATCTCGTCCGGCACGAGCCGCACGAACGGAACGAGTTGCCGCAGCCTGCGGAAGGCGACGGCCGGGCAGAGCAGCACGAGGCCGCGGACCTCGTCCGGCGAGTTGAGCGCGGCCTCGAGTGACGTGCGGCCGCCGAGGCTGTTGCCGACGAGCACCGCCGGCCGGTCGCACGTCTCGCGCAGGAACGCAGTCAGCCAATCGCCGAGGTAGCGGGCCGCGTGCGCGTCGCCTCTCGCCTCGGTGCCGCCATGGCCGGGCAGGTCAGGGGCGAGCACGCGGAAGTCCTTCGCCAAGGCGGGGATCAACGGCAGCATCGAGGCATTCGTCGCGCTGAGCCCGTGCACCAGCACGACCGGCGGCGCGTCGACCGGACCGGCTTCGAGGTAGAACGTCTCGAGGCCGCCGGCGCGCACCGAGCGGGTGTAGGTGCGGGTGTCGTCCGCGACATCGCCGGGGAATAGCCCGTCCAACTGCAGCGAGAGCGCCAGGTTCCCTCGCACGGTCAGCGCACCGTCGAGGAAGGCCTGCACCCCGCTGCGCTCGCCCGAGACGACTTCGGTCAGCACCGGCAACGGAGCGCGCACCGTGGTGGTGGGGTTGGTCGGGCCGCCGCGGCGCGCGCTGGCTCGCCCGTTCTCGATGTCGACCGTCCAGTTCGCCATGCCGCCGGCGGTGAACAGCAGGCTCGCTTCGGTGTCGGCGAGCAGTGGGGAGTAGACGCCGAGCAGCCGCTCGCGCAACAGCGGGAGCAGGTCGTTGGCGGGCACCCCGCCATCTTTCCCGGTCCGCGCACCGGCTACCGACCGAGGAAGCTACCCACGGGTAACACCTCGGCGATGATCAGGCTGTCGAGGGCGCGGCCGAGGCCTCCTCGACCTCCAGTAGCGAGGCCTCGTGCAAGGACGCCACGTAGGCCTCGTGCCCTCCGCGGAGCCCGAACAGCCGCTTGGAGAGCAACAGGTACAGCACGGCGGCGACGTTGATCGCCAGCACGGAGATCTTGAGCCAGCTGATCTTGTCGGTCAGTTCGTAGATTTCGAGGGGAATGAACAGCGTCGTCCCGACAACTGCGACGTACTCGCCCCACCGTTTCAGCGACCACAGTCCGATGCCCTCGACGATCTGCAGCAGACCGTAGAACAGGATGGCGATCGCGATGAGGTTCAACGTCGACGTCTTGGCGTGCAGCAGCTTCTCGATCGAGTTGACGGTCGCCGAGTCGGAGACGTTGAAGTGGATCTGATTGAAGAACGGTTGGAGTGACTTCAGGTCGCGCGCGAACAACGCCTGCAGGCTGACCTGGGTGCTCTTGAGCTCGTAGACGGCGACCGCGAGCAGCACGATGACGACACCGCGCACCCAGCGTTCGATGGCGAGCGCACGCAGGATGAAGGCGCTGCGCAGCGCCTTGCCGCGCAGGATCACCGGTGCATCGTCCGCTGGACCGCCCCCGTGCGGTTCGCCCAGCACGTACGTGCCGCAGCGCAGGCAGCGCCATGCGTCGCCGAGCGGCGTCGTCGCCTCAAGTTTGGTCCGGAACTCCGGCTCGGCCGGGGCATACGTGATGTGCCCATGGCGGGCGCAGTGGCGGAGATTCCAATCCATGAGTCGGCAGCGTGCCAGGGTTGCCGGGCGGATGTCGATTCCGTCCCGACCGACTCGTCGGGATGATGAGGGCCCGAACGGCGGGCCACGACGCGAAAGGCAAACAGATGGCCAGGTTTCTGGTTCTGATCTATGACGACGAACAGAAATGGATCGACGGTGCCGAGGGCACCGAAGCGGCTATGCAGGCGCATGGGAAGTTCTCCACCGATCGGGCCGACTCGATCGTCGCGGGTGAGGCGCTCGAGCCCACCGGCACCGCGACCAGCCTGCGGCGCGACGAGTCCGGCGCGGTGAACGTGACCGATGGCCCGTTCGTCGAGACCAAGGAAGCGCTGGGCGGGTTCTATCTGATCGAGGCTGCGGACCTCGACGCGGCCACCGAACTGGCCACGGAGATTCCAGCCCCGTTCGGCGCTCTCGAGGTCCGTCCTGTCATGGTGTTCAGCTGATGGGCAGCTACGTGGTCCTGCTGTACCAGGACGAGAGCCGCTCCGATCACATGAGTCCGGAAGAGCAAGCGGATCTGCTCGCGCAGCACGGGGCGTTCCAGGCGAAGCACGGCTCCGCGGTCAAGATCGGCGACGCGTTGCAGCGGGCCGCCTCGGCCCGCACGATCCAGGTCGGTGACGGCAGCATGGCCGTCACCGACGGGCCGTTCGTCGAGACTAAGGAGGCGTTGGGCGGTTTCTACATGATCGAGGCGGCCGATCTGGACGAGGCGATCACGATCGCCAAGGATGTCCCGGCCCCGCACGGCGGCGTCGAGGTCCGCCCGGTGATGGTGTTCAGCTGAGTTCGGCGGAAGTGGCGGCCGCGGTCGCCGACGCGCACCGTCGCGAGTGGGGCTTCGTCCTCGCCGCGACGGTGCGCGTCACGCGCAACATCGACCTCGCCGAGGAGTGCGTCCAGGACGCCTACGCCCAGGCGCTGCGGGTCTGGGACGCGCGGGGTATCCCGGCCAAGCCGGCCGCGTGGCTGACGACCACGGCCCGCCGCCGAGCCCTCGACCTGCTGCGCCGCGACACGACGCTGACCCGGCTGATGCCGCTGATCGTGGAGGACGACGTGGTCGACGAACCGTCCTTCGAGGACGAGATCCCGGACGACCGACTGCGCCTGATCTGCACCTGCTGCCATCCCGCGCTCGCTCCAGAGGCACGGGTGGCGCTCACGCTGCGCCTGGTGTGCGGGCTCACGACGGCCGAGGTCGCCCACTCGTTCCTCGTCAGCGAGTCCACCATGGCCGCCCGACTTACCCGGGCCAAGAAGAAGATCGCCGCGGCCGGCATCCCGTACCGCGTCCCGTCGGCCGCCGAACTTCCGGCCCGCATCGATGCGGTGCTCGCCGTCGTCCACCTCGTGTTCACGACCGGGCACACCGCACCGGTCGGGCCGTCCCTTCGTCGGGGCGATCTCGTCGAGCGCGCGCTGGACCTCGGCCGGATCCTGCGGGCCCTGCTGCCGTCCGACGCCGACGTTGCCGGGCTGCTCGCGCTCATCCTGCTCACCGACGCCCGCCGCGCGACTCGGGTCGACGAGGTCGGACGGCTGATCCTGCTCGCCGACCAGGACCGGGCCGTCTGGGATCGCGCCGAGATCGCCGAAGGCGTGGCGCTCGTGCACGAGGCTCTGCGCCGTCGTCCGCCCGGCCGGTTCGCATTGCAGGCGGCCATCGCGGCCGTGCACGCGGAGTCGCCGACCTGGGAGGCGACGGACTGGGACGAGGTCGTGGCGCTCTACGACGTGCTCGGCCAGGTGTGGCCGTCGCCGGTCGTGGCGCTGAACCGGGCGGTGGCCGTCGGCTTCGCTCGCGGTCCGGCGGCCGGTCTGGCCGAGCTGGACGCACTGGCCGACGAGCCGCAGATCGCGACCTACGGTTACGTCGCCGCTGCGCGCGCGGACTTCCTGCGTCGCCTCGGCCGAATCGCCGATGCGCGGGAGGCGTACGGCGAGGCGCTGGTGCTGACCGACAACGACGTCGAGCGTCGTTTCCTGCTCGAACGCCTTGCCACACTGGAGACGTGACGCGTATCGAGCCGATGACCACCGGCGACTGGCCCCTGGTTCGCGAGATCTACGCGGCGGGCATCGCCGGTGGTGACGCGACCTTCGAGACCGCGCCGCCGGACTGGCCACGCTTCGACGCCTCCCGCCTGCCACAGCATCGCTTCGTCGCGCGAGGCGAGGGCGGCCGCGCGGTGGGATGGGTGGCGGTGTCCGCGACGTCGAACCGGGCGGTCTACGCAGGAGTTGTCGAGCACAGCGTGTACGTCGACCCGGCGTACGCCGGGCGGGGCATCGGCCGGGCCCTGCTCGCGGCGTTGATCGACTCGACCGAGGCGGCGGGCATCTGGACGATCGAGTCCGGGGTCTTTCCCGAGAACGTCGCGAGCCTCGTCCTGCACGAGCGGCTCGGCTTCCGGCGGATCGGGGTGCGCGAGCGGATCGGACGACACGGCGGCGTGTGGCGTGACGTGATCCTGATCGAGCGGCGCAGCCCGGTCGTCGGCTGATCGGGCCGGCTCAGCGGAAGGCGTCGATCCCGGTCAGCCGGGATCCGAGCACGAGCGTGTGCACCTCGTGGGTGCCCTCGTAGGTGTAGACGGTCTCGAGGTTCACGGCGTGCCGCAGGACCGGATACTCGGTGGTGATCCCGCTCCCGCCGAGGATCGAGCGGGCCTCCCGGCAGATTGCCAGTGCTGCGCTCACGTTCGCGAACTTGCCGAAGCTGACCTGGTGCGGCTGGATGCGACCCGCGTCCTTGAGCTCACCCAGCCGGCGCGCGGTGAGCTGGGCCTGCTGCAACGACACCGCCATGTCGGCGAGTTTCTTCTGGGTCAGCTGGAACCCGGCGATGGGCTTGCCGAACTGACTGCGCGACGTGGCGTAGTCGAGGGTGGCGGCGAGGGCGTCGCGGGCCGCGCCGGTGACTCCCCAGATGATTCCGAAGCGCGCTTCGGTGAGGCAGCCGAGCGGCGCCTTGAGCCCGCTGGCCTCGGGTAGCCGGCTCGACTCGGGTACGCGGACCTCGTCCATGATCAACTCGCTGGTGACCGACGCCCGCAGCGAGATCTTGTGGTGCACGTCCTGGGCGGTGAAGCCCGGCATGCCCTTCTCGACCAGGAAGCCGCGGACGCCCTCGTCGGTGCGGGCCCATACGACGGCGACGTCGGACAGCGAGCCGTTGGTGATCCACATCTTGCTCCCCGACAAGATCCAGTCGTCGCCGTCGCGAACCGCCCGGGTCCGCATCGAGCCGGGGTCCGAGCCGGAGTCCGACTCGGTCAGGCCGAAGCAGCCGATGAGTTCTCCGGCCGCCATGCCGGGCAGCCAGCGCTGCTTGTGTTCCTCGCTCCCGTAGGCATGAATCGCATACATCGCCAAGGAGCCCTGGACGCTGACCAGCGAGCGCAGTCCGGAATCGACGGCCTCGACCTCGGCGCAGACCAGGCCGTACTGCGACGCCTTCGCGCCCTGACATCCGTAACCGTCGAGGTGCATACCCAGCACGCCGAGCGCGCCGAACTCCTGCGCCAGTTCGCGGGCCGGCAGCGCGCCGTCCTCGAACCAGTCGCGGATGTGGGGACGCAGCCGGTCGTTGGCGAACTTGCGGACCGTGTCGCGCAGCATGCGGTCGTCGTCGTCGAGTTCGTCGTCCAGGTCGAGCAGGTCCAGGCGATCGAGAGCGTCACTCATGGGCCAAGACGCTACGCCGACGCCGACGCCGACGCCGACGCCGTCGCGCTCGACGGCGGCGGCGGGGACGGCGGAGCCGTCGAGGTCGGCGTCACCGTGGGCGTCGGAGTAGGCGTGGGCGTGGGGGACGCCGCGACGGTGGCGGTCGCGCACCGTCTGGGGTTCGCGGTGCCGGCTCCGATGTTGGTGAAGACCAGGCAGAAGGTGTGCCGTCCCGGTGTGGCCGTGGCCGTGAAGGCGAACGCGTGCTCGCCAGTGAGGTGGTACCGCTGGTTCAGTGCGGGACTGGGCGACCACGCCTTGGCGACGCGGATGCGCACCCCGTCGCGATAGGCGGTGTACGCCACGTGGGCGGATCTCGCGTCGATGTCGAAGGCCCATCCGGTCAGCCGGGCGTGTTCTGCGGTGGTCCGCACACCCAGCGCGGACCGCGGGTTGTGCGCGGCCAGGGATCCGAAGTGCCCGCCGAGGGCCGCGATGACCCCGGTCCGGGCGCGGCCGGTCAGATACGAAGTCGTCGGGTGCCATCCGAACTCGACGGTCTCGGCGATTCCGTAGCGGTGCGTGGTGTACCAGCCCGTCATCGACCCATGGCAGAACCCCCAGCACCGGAACGCCTTCAAGGGCAGGTTGAGGTTGCCGGCGAGCGCATTGCGGAACGCGTGGTCCAGGCTGCCCCCGTCGGTGGTGTCGACACCCTTGAGCGGTTGATGCAGCGAGACGATGTAGTGCGGACGCAGCGCCTTCAGGAATGAGTACATCGCCCTCGTCTCCGGCTCGGACAGTGCCTCCGGGCCCGAGTAGTACTGCCCGGTGAGGCGGGTCCAATGGTCGGGCCAGTTGCGGTTGAGGTCGACGTGGTGCGCATTCTGCCTGGTGTGTGCGGCGTCGCCGTCGGGGTTCATCGTGGGGATCACCCAGAGATTGATCCCCTCGACACTGACGGTGCCCCGGATGAGGGAGTTCGCCAGCGTCACACCGGCGTGTTCGTCCCCGTGCATCTGGCCGAGGATCACTGCGGTCCGCCTCGAGGTGGTGTCGCCGAGGTGATAGGCGGTGATGGCGCGGTGTCGCACGCTGTAGCCGAGAGTCTTCTTCGCCTGCACCGGGGTCGCGGCCGCGGCTCGGACCGGTAACCACGGCACGGCGACCAGCACCGCCGCGCTGAGAGCGGCGGCTGTGGCGAGAGCGACGGCACTGCGGTTGCTCACGGGCACCTGCCAGAACACGGGCCTCGACAGTATCGTGGGAAGATCGACTTCGCGATGGCTACGCTCTTGGCCATGCCGCCGCCGCTTCAGTTCGACCCGATCGCCCGTGCCGGCGACCTGTGGCAGGCCCATTGGCCTGAGGAGCAGCCGAGCGTCTACGCCTCGATGCGCGCCGTCACGTCGATCATGCGTGCGCACCAGATCCTCATTGCCGAGCTGGACGCCATGCTCCGCCCGTTCGGCATAACGTTCAGCCGGTACGAGGCGCTCGTCCTGCTCGTCCACTCACACGACGGCGCACTGTCGTTGTCGAAGATCGGTGAACGGTTGCAGGTGCACGCGACGTCGGTGACCAACGTCATCGACCGGCTCGAGGCCGCGGGCCTGGTACGCCGCGAACCCAACCCGCGCGATGGCCGGGGCACGCTCGCGGTCATCACCGACGACGGTCGCGACGTAGCGGACAAGGCGACGAACGCGTTCAACGCCGCTCGGTTCGGGATGTCAGCCCTGCCGCTGACGCAGCTCGAGCAGCTGTACTCGATCCTGCGGACCCTGCGCCTCGACGCCGGCGATTTCGCCGCCTCCGACGACTGAGCCTGCGGCGTGGCCGCCTCGCGCCGACGCGATCCGGTCGTAACCTGCGAAGCGCGGCGCCCGCCGGGTGTCGCCGGGCCGTGCACGACCCCGGGTCCGCTCTGCAGCGCCGACGGGATCGGAGCGCGCCGTGTGGCACGACATGTTCGTCGAACAGATACCGGTGGCCGAGAAGATCCTGCGCACCATCCTGATCTATGCGCTCGTCGCGGTGCTGATCCGGGCGACCGGCAAGCGCGGACTCTCCGGGCTGAACAACCTCGACATCGTGGTGATGATCCTGCTGTCCAACGTCGTGCAGAACGCGATCATCGGTGACGATCTCAGCGTGACCGGCGGCGCGGTCGGGGCGGTGACCCTGGTCGTCGTCAACTCGCTGCTCAACCGGGCCGCGGTCCGCAGCGAGTTCTTCGCCCGGATCTTCGATGGCACGCAGACGCGGGTCATCTCGGACGGTCGGATCCTGGACAAGGCGGTGCGCCATCTGGGGCTGACGAAATCGGAGCTCGAACACGCCGTGCGCCTGCAGAACGGCGACGACATCAAGCAGGTGGAAAGGGGTGTTCTTACCCCGGACGGCCAGCTATTGGTGACGCTGCGGTCGGAGGAGCAGAGCGCCACCAAGGCTGACATCGAGCGACTGACTGATCAGCTGGGGCGGATCGAGGCCGCCCTGGCGCGGCGGGGCTGACGAATCAGGTGACCGGCTTGCGCACCGACGAGACCAGGTAGGCGTTGAGGACGACGTTGTACTCGTAATCCACGCCGTGCAGTTCAGCGCACGTGATCACGACGATTCGGTTCGCGACTCGCGCATTCATGACGTGCTTGACGTAGCCGAGTTGGGTCTTGGGCACCCCGAACGTGTCGTGGACCCGGTAGGTGAGGATGCCGGTCTTCGTCTTCAGCACGAGCCGATAGCCGGTCAGCCCCTTCACGGGATAGATCGTGGCTCGGGGCAGATGCCACGGTTTCACCCGCAGGATCTCGCGGGTTGCCACCGCGGACGCCCTGTTGAGGACCTCCTGGCGATCCGGCGCCCAGGAGTGGCCCAGCACGTAGCTCGTGCGGGAGTTGCTACCCGGCGCGACCCCGAAGCCCTTCGTCACCCAGCACACCGTGTGGTGCTGGTCCCCGGGCGGGTCGAGCGGGAACACCGGCGGCATCGCGCAGACATCGGCCTTGATCGTGAAGCGCGGCCCGGTGAGGGTGAACGCCGTCGGCGCTGCGGGCGCCACGTACTGGTGCGGGACCGCCGGCTTGGGCGGCGCCACGGGAAGGGCAACCGGGGTCGGACTGGGCGCGGTGGACGCGGTGGGCGCCGGGGCGGCCACGACCGGGTGCCCGGTCGACGGTCGGGTCGTCACGTACACGACGACAGCGGCCGTGCCCAGCACGAGGGCGCAGGCCAACGCGGCGATGATCGTCCGGTCGGGACGTCTCGCGACTTCTGGAATCGGGGAATCGGCCATGGGTGTGAGGTGAGGATAAGCCCTGGCGGGCGTCCTGGGCCGGTTGGCCGGATATACCCCCACGGGTTGGCATTACTAGGACGTCCAAGTAAATTGATAGGACGTAGTGCCCAGCCCCGCCGGTTTCGTCTTTCTAAGGTCTTGACATGGACGCAGAACAGATCGCCGAGGGTCGCGCCCGGTGGCAGGCGCGTTTCGCCGCCGCCCGCACGGCGGATCGCGACTACACCACCCTTTCCGGTGACGAGGTCGAGCCCGTCTACGGTCCGAGCGGCCCGGACGATCGGATGGAGCGCATCGGCTGGCCGGGCGAGTACCCGTTCACCCGAGGCATCCACCCGACCGGCTACCGCGGCAAGCCGTGGACGATCCGGCAGTTCGCCGGCTTCGGCAACGCGAAGCAGACCAACGAGCGCTACAAGATGATCCTGGCCGAGGGCGGTGGCGGCCTGTCGGTCGCGTTCGACATGCCTACTCTCATGGGCCGCGACAGCGACGATCCGCGCTCGCTCGGCGAGGTCGGGCACTGCGGTGTGGCAATCGACTCGGCGGCCGACATGGACGTCCTGTTCGACGGCATCGACCTGGCCCACACGACCACGTCCATGACCATTTCCGGTCCGGCGGTACCGCTCTTCTGCATGTACGTCGTCGCGGCCGAACGGCAGGGTGCCGACCCGAGCTTGCTCAACGGCACGCTGCAGACCGACATCTACAAGGAGTACATCGCCCAGAAGGAGTGGATCTACCCGCCGGAGCCGCACCTGAAGCTCATCGGCGACCTCATGGAGTACGTCGCGCACGACGTGCCGGCCTACAAGCCGCTGTCGGTGTCCGGCTACCACATCCGCGAGGCCGGCTCCACGGCCGCCCAGGAGCTCGCATTCACCCTGGCCGACGGCTTCGGGTACGTCGAGCTCGGCAAGTCCCGCGGTCTCGACGTCGACCAGTTCGCGCCCGGCCTGTCCTTCTTCTTCGACGCGCACATCGACTTCTTCGAGGAGATCGCCAAGATGCGGGCGGCCCGGCGCATCTGGGCGCGCTGGCTGCGCGACGTCTACGGCGCCAAGACCGACCGCGCGCAGTCCTTGCGATTCCACACCCAGACCGCCGGGGTGTCGCTCACCGCCCAGCAGCCGGACAACAACATCGTGCGGACCGCGGTCGAGGCGCTGGCCGCGGTGCTGGCCGGCACGAACTCCCTGCACACCAACGCGCTGGACGAGGTCCTCGCGCTGCCCTCCGCCAAGGCCGCGCAGATCGCGCTGCGCACCCAGCAGGTGATCGCCGAAGAGACCGGCGTCCTCAACGTGGCCGACCCGCTCGGCGGCTCCTGGTACGTCGAAGCGCTGACCGACCGGCTCGAGGCCGACGCCGAACGGATCTTCGACCAGATCAAGGAGCTCGGTGGCGACGGCACGATCACGTCGGGGCTGCTGCGGGGGATCGAGGACGGCTGGTTCATCACGGAGATCGCCGACTCTGCCTTCGCGTACCAGGTGGCGGTCGAGAAGGGCGAGAAGAAGGTCGTCGGCGTCAACACGTTGGTGGGCGACGTCGGTGAACCCCTCGAGATCCTGCGGGTGTCGCACGAGGTCGAACTCGAGCAGCGGCGGGCCGTGATCGAGCGTCGAGCGGCCCGGGACCAGGCTGTCGTGGACGCGGCCCTGGATCGCATGGTCGCCGCGGCGAAGGCCGATCAGAACACGGTGCCGGCGATGCTCGACGCCGCCCGCGCCGAGGCGACGCTCGGCGAGATCTGCAACGCGTTCAAGCCGCTGTGGGGCGAATACCGGGAGGCAGCCCGCTTCTGACGCAGCCGATCCGGTCAGGTGTCGAAGCGGCCGTGGCGGCCCGCGCCGGAACTGAACCGGGTGGCGCCCTGGACGCCTTCGGCCACCAGCGACGCCATGCCGTGCCCGAATTCGATGCCCAGCGCGCTCGCATCGTCGCGGCCCAGGCCCTCGTAGGCCGAGCGACGGTCCGAGCGCATACAGGCCTGCGGGAAGGCGGCGATCTCGCGCGCGAGCGCTTCGGCGGCCGGGCGGGCCTGGCCCGGTTCGACCACGCGATTCGCAAAGCCCATGGCCAGCGCCTCGTCGGCGGCCACGGGTCGCCCGGTGAGGATCAGGTCGAGGGCGCGGCCCAGGCCGACGATGCGCGGCAGGCGGATGGTCCCGCCGTCGATCAGCGGCACGCCCCATCGCCGGCAGAAGACGCCGACGACCGCATCGGACTCCATGACCCGCAGGTCGCACCAGGCCGCCAGCTCGATCCCGCCGGCCACGGCGTGCCCGCTGATCGCCGCGATCACCGGTTTGTCCAGGACGAGCCGGCTGGCCCCCATCGGCCCGTCGGTGGACATGTCGGGGTCGATCCGGTTCGACATCTGCTTGAGATCCGCGCCCGCGCAGAAGGTTCCGCCGGCGCCCCACAGAACTGCGACCCGGGCCGAGCCGTCCGCGTCGAACTCGCGGAAGGCGTCGGCGAGGGCCTGTGCGGTAGGCCCGTCGACCGCGTTGCGGGCTTCGGGCCGGTCGATGACGACCGTCCAGACGACGTCCTGACGCTCGATTCGCACGGTCATGCCGGACACGCTACTGAGCCCACAGCGCAATTCCCGGGCCGCCGCGGTAGGCGAGGGAGCACCGTGGGCGCAGTTGCGGTAACGAGTCTGAGAAACTGGTCTCATGCGTCCAGGTGCACCCCGACGTGGCCCGGCTCCCGCCAGCCCCGCCACCGCTGCCGCGATGGCTGGCGCCGTCGACCTCGCCGCCGTAAAGGCACGGTCCGAGGCCGCGGCCCGTGCCGCCGAGGCTCCCGCTCCCACCGCCGCCCAATCCGTTGTCGACGTGACCGAGGCGACGTTCCAGGCCGAGGTCCTCGACCGGTCGTTCCAGGTTCCGGTGCTCATCGACCTGTGGGCCGAGTGGTGCGGCCCGTGCAAGCAGCTCTCGCCGGTGCTCGAGCGGCTGGCGAACGCGGCCGGCGGGTCGTGGGTTCTCGCCAAGATCGATGTGGACGCCAACCCGCGGATCTCGCAGGCGCTGCAGGTGCAGAGCATCCCGTCCGTCTTCGCGGTGATCGGGGGGCAGCTCGTTCCGGGCTTCCAGGGTGCCCTGCCCGAGGCGCAGGTACGCGAGTTCGTCGACGCGGTGCTGCACGCCGGCCGCGAGGCCGGCCTACCCGGGGCGGGCGACGGGGCTGCGCCGCAGGACGCCGCCGAGGCACCGGCGGCGCCGGTCGAGGAACCGGAGGATCCCCGGTTCACCGCCGCCGAGGACGCGCTGGAGACCGGCGACTACGACCTGGCGATCTCGCGTTACCAGGAGATTCTCGATCAGGAACCCGCCAACGAGGAGGCGTCCCTGGCGCTCGGCCAGGTCCGCTTGCTGCAACGGCTGGAGTCCGTCGACGACTCCGCAATCTCGCGGGCCGACGCCGCGCCCGGTGACGTGGACGCCCAACTCGCGGCGGCCGACCTCGCGCTGGTCGGTAAGGACGTGGCCGGCGCGCTCGACCGGCTGCTCAAGACCATCGCGGTGGTGACCGACGCCGAGCGGGACCGCGTCCGGCAGCGGCTCCTCGAGTTCTTCGACCTACTCGGTCCGGACGACCCCCGGGTGCCCCCGGCGCGACGTGAGCTGGCGCGGGCGCTGTTCTGATGGGACGCGCGCTGCGTGCGGGCCATGACGGGGATCAGCACGACCAGGTGCGGCACCTCGTCGCAGTCAGCGAAGGGGACCCGTTGGCCCCGTTTGCGCTGCGCCCGGAGAAGAGTTACTCGTTCGCGCCGGATGGAATGGCCGCCGTCGGCTATCGCGTGCGGCTACGGACCGCGGTCGCCAGCGGTGACCCGGTCGGCGAGGTGAGCAGCTGGGCCCAGGCGATCGAGACCTTCGTGGTCGAAGCGCAGCGGCGACGCCTGCGGATCGCCGTCATCGGTGCCGGGGAGCGAGCCCGGCCGCTGTGGGAGCTCTACGGTCTCGGCCACGTGGCGATCGGTCGCGATGTCGTGGTCCGGCGCTCGGAGTTCACCACGCAGGGCAGGCGGTTCCGTAATCTGCGCCAGGCCATCCAGCGTTCGTACAATGCCGGCGTCACCGTCCAGGTGCGCCGCGAGGGAGATTTGCGCCCGGACGAGGTCCTCGAACTGCGTGGGCTGATGAGCCGCTCCCGGCGTGAGGACCGGCGCGGATTTTCGATGATCCTCGGCCGGTTGTTCGACGGCCGGGAGCCCGACGCGATGATCGCCGTGGCCCGTGATTGCGATGGTGCGGTCGTCGGCGCGCACCGCTACCTGTGGGCGGGCAAGCAGGACCTCTCCCTGGATCTGCCGATCCGGGCCCGGGGTGCCCCGAACGGTGTGGACGAGCGGCTCATCGCCGAGGTCGTCGACTGGGGTGCCCTGCACGGCGTCGAGCGCGTGTCGCTGGCGTTCGCACCGTTCCCGGACCTGTTCGTCAACCGCGGCAACCTCGGCGCGCTGGGCAAGCTCGGGTACGGCTTGGTGCACCTGCTCGACCCGCTGATCAGCGTCGAGCGGCTCTACCGATATCTGCGCAAGTTCCACGCGTTCGACCAGCAGCGCTACGTCATGCTGCGTTGGCGCCAGGTCGTGCGGGTCGCCATCGTGCTGCTGCTGCTGGAGTTCAGCGGCTGAGCGCCGCCTCAGTGCAACAGCTGCCGGGCCCGCTCGAGTTCCGAGCCGCTGAGCTCGTCGTCGAGCGCCGCGTCGAGGTCGCGTCCGGTGTGCTCGGTGAAGATGAACCGCAACTGCTCGATCCACGGCCCGCGGGAGTGATCGTGCGGGGCGGTTTCGAGCGCCCGGTAGATGCGGTCCTCGTCGGTGCCCATCCCGTCGATGGCCGCGGCGATCTCGTCGGCGGCGGCGTTCGCGGTGCGCACGTCGATGACGTCCTCATTCACCGGGGCCTCGACGTTGTACGTCTCGCCGGCCGCGACCTCGACGGTGCGGCCGTCGTCGCGGTAGCGCACCCAGGCCGGCCCGGTAATCGTGTCGCGCAGGTCGGTCTCGGTCCAGGTCTCGCCGCTGAGCTGGTGCGCGGCGCCCTCCTTGTCGGTCAACACTCCGCTACCGGCGGTGTCCGCGACGATCAACCGCATGTTGTGCCCCCCTCGGAAATCGTGGTGGCGACGATAGCAAGAGGACCACCACCGGCCCGCCGGCTTGGGCGGCGATCAGGTCCCCGCGTAACGCAGCCAGACCGTGCCCAGCGGAGGGACCCGGAGCCGCGCCGATGCCGGTTGCCCGTGCCACATCTCGTCCCCCGCGTCGATGCCACCGAAGTTGCCGACGCCCGAGCCGAAATAGACGTCGGCGTCGGTGTTGAGGATCTCGTCCCACCGGCCCGCGAACGGCAGCCCGAGCCGGTACTGCTCATGTGGCACGGACGAGAAGTTCGACACGCAGGCGAGCACCGACCCGTCGTCGCCGAAGCGCAGGAAGGAGTAGACGTTGCCGGCCGCGTCGTTGGCGTCGATCCAGTGGAAGCCGTTCTCAGTCGTGTCGCGCGACCAGAGCGCCGACGTCGCCGCGTAGATGCCGTTCAGGTCCCGGATCAATCGGGACACGCCGCGATGACCCGGGTCGTCGAGCAGCCACCAGTCGAGCGAGCGTGACTCGGCCCATTCGCCGCCCTGCCCGAACTCTTGGCCCATGAAGAGGAGTTGCTTGCCGGGGTGGGCCCACATGTAGCCGTACAGAGCGCGCAGCGTGGCCATCTGCTGCCACCGGTCGCCCGGAATCTTGTTCAGCAGCGAGCCCTTGCCGTGCACGACCTCGTCGTGCGAGATCGGCATGACGAAATTCTCGGTGTACGCGTACATCATCGAGAACGTCAGCTCGTTGTGATGCCACTGGCGATGGACCGGCTCGTGCGAGATGTAGCTGAGGGTGTCGTGCATCCAGCCCATGTCCCATTTGAAGCCGAAGCCGAGGCCGCCGAGGTGCGTGGCGCGGGTGACGCCGGGCCACGAGGTCGACTCCTCGGCGATCGTCACCGCACCCGGCACTCGCTTGTAGACGGTCGCGTTCGTCTCCTGCAAGAACGCCACCGCTTCGAGGTTCTCGCGTCCGCCGTGGATGTTGGGCGCCCACTCGCCGTCCTTGCGGGAGTAGTCGAGGTAGAGCATCGACGCGACGGCGTCCACCCGCAGTCCGTCGACGTGGAACTCCTCGAGCCAGAACAGTGCATTGGCGACCAGGAAGTTGCGCACCTCGCGGCGGCCGAAATCGAAGACGAAGGTGCCCCAGTCGGGCTGTTCGCCGCGCCGCGGGTCGCCGTGCTCGTAGAGCGCGGTGCCGTCGAAGCGGCCGAGCGCGAACTCGTCCTTGGGGAAATGCGCGGGTACCCAGTCGACGATGACGCCGATACCGGCTTGGTGCAGCGCGTCGACGAGGAACCGGAAGTCGTCGGGACTGCCGAAGCGGGCCGACGGCGCGTAGTACGACGAAACCTGGTACCCCCACGACCCGCCGAACGGATGCTCGGCGACGGGCAGGAACTCGACGTGGGTGAACCCGGTGTCGCGCACGTACTCGACGAGTTCCTCGGCGAGCTGGCGGTAGCTCAGCCCCGCCCGCCACGATCCGATGTGCACCTCGTAGATCGACATCGGAGCCTTGTGCCACTCGGTGCCGGCCCGGTGCGCGAGCCAGTCCGCGTCGGACCATTCGTAGCGGGACGTGGTGACGACGGATGCGGTGGCCGGTGGTGACTCGCAGGCGAAGGCCATCGGGTCGGCCTTGTACCGCCATCGTCCGTCCGCGCCGAGGATCTGGAACTTGTATCGGCAGCCGTCGCCGACCTCGGGGACGAACAGCTCCCAGACCCCGCTCGAACCCATCATGCGCATCGGCAGCGAGCGCCCCGACCAATAGTCGAAGTCGCCGGCGACCCGCACGCCTTGGGCGTTCGGGGCCCACACCGCGAACGACGTACCGGTGACGGGACCGCCGGGGGTGTCGTAGGTGCGTACATGCGCTCCGAGAACCTCCCAGAGGTTCTCGTGCCGGCCTTCGCCAATCAGGTGCAGGTCGATCTCGCCCACCGTCGGCAACCATCGGTACGGGTCGTCGACCGTGTGACTCTGGTCGCCGTACTCGACCTGGAGGCGGTAGTCCGACGGCGGGCCGTCGACGACGGCTTCGAAGACGCCACCGTCGTGCACGCGCTGCATCGGCGTGCGCCGGCGTCCCACCACGACCGCGACCTCGGTGGCCTCGGGCCGCAGCGTGCGCACGATGGTTGCGCCGTCGGGCGTGGGGTGCACGCCCAGGATCCCGTGCGGGTTGTGGTGCGCGCCGCCGACCAGGCGATCGAGTTCCTCTCGGGCGACTGTGGTGGTCATGACGTACCTCCGTCTGCGGCGAGTCTGGACAGCGAGGCCAGCGGGATGGGCAGCCAGGCGGGGCGGTTGCGGGCTTCGTACACGGCTTCGTAGACGGCCTTGTCCGCCTCGAACGCGCGGAGCAGGACTTCGTGCGCACGCGGATCGCCGCCGGCGGCCTCGGCGTACCCATCGCAGAATGCGTCGCGGTTGCGCTTCGACCATTGGGCCGCGCGGTAGGACAGTTGCGGGTCGTAGCCGGTCTCGATCACGCGGTGGTGCCCGGCGTAGTCGAAGGAGCGCAGCATCCCGGCGACGTCGCGCAAGGGCGAGTCGAACGCGCGGCGCGCATCCATGTTGGCCATGGGCTCGCCCTCGAAGTCGATGAGCACCCAGCGGTGGACGGTGCGCAGCGCCTGCCCGAGGTGCAGGTCGCCGTGTATGCGCTGGACGGTGACGGACTCGGCGAGGGAGGCAACGTCGGAGAACGCGACGGCCAGGCCCTGGGCGACGTCGCTCAGCGCGGGGACGACGGTCATAGCCCGTTCCAAGCGCTCGCGCATGGCCCCGGCCCGGCTGCGGAGTTCGTCGGCCGAGGCCTCGCGGGTCCCGAAGACGGACGCGAGGTCGGCGTGCACCGCGGCGACCGCGGCGCCCAGTCGTTCGGCCTCAGCGGCGAAGTCGCCCCCGGCTTCCGCGGCGTGCAGATCGGCTTCGGCCATGAGGTCACGCACGCTCGCCTTCGCGAGTTCCCACCCGTCCGACGCGGTGGTCATGAACTCCTGCAGCATCGCCAGCGAGCACGGCGAGCCGTCGACGTCGGCCTCGACGGCACCCAACAGCCGCGGAATGTGCCTGGCCCCCAGCTTGCTGAGCCCGGCGAGCACCTCGATGTCCGGGTTGACGCCGGGCTGCAGCCGCCGGAACACCTTCATGATCGCGACGTCCCCGAAGACCATCGAGGTGTTGGACTGTTCACCGCTCAGCACGAGGCTCGGTTCGTCGACCGGCACGTCGTCGGGTGACGCGGCATAGCGGGTGAAGCGAACCGGTCCTTCGGTCACGTCGTCGCGCATGCCGGCGAGCCACGCCGGGGTGACGTCCTTGTCGTGCAGGGCGTCATACACCCAGCGCCGGCCGGACTCGGTCTCGATCGTGCCCAGCAGGACGTGCTCCAGGACGTGCACCGGATCGGCGCGCAGCACGAGCGGCACCTGGTAGGTCTCGGTCTCCGAACCGGGGTACTGGACGTGCGCCGTCCAGATCGTCACGGGCGGGGTCGCCGACAGCTGGGCCAGCGGCGCCACGTCGATCCGGGCGTCGCGACCCTTGCCGGCGAACCAGCGCTGGGTCGGCATCCACGCCTCCACGAGGGGACCGATCTCGTTGGAATGGTTGAGCTGTGCAGCGGTCATTTCGGGGCCCCCGCGTAATCGTGGAGCGCCAGCGGAGCGATTTCGTGGGGTGAGCTCACGGCATGACCTCGTCCGACGCGGCGGCAGGTTCACCGGTCTGTTGCGGGACGCGCGGGATGCGCAGCCAGTAGAAGCCGTGCCCGGCGAGCGTCAGCAGGTAGGGCAGTTCACCGATAGCGGGGAAGTGCGCCCCCCCGACGAGTTCGATCGGCTGACTGCCCATCCACGGACGCAGGTCGAGCTCGGCCGCCTGCGGGAAGCGGGACAAGTTGTTGACGCACAGCACGATGTCGTCGCCGAACTCACGCACGAAGCTCAGGACCGACGGATTGCTGCCGCCCAGGTCGATGAACTTGCCGATGCCGAACGCCGGGTTGGCCTTGCGGACCTGAATCATGCGCCGCGTCCAGTGCAGCAATGACGACGTGTTGCGCGTCTGCGACTCGACGTTGGTCACCTGGTAGCCGTAGATCGAGTCCATGTTCACCGGCAGGTAGAGCCGGCCGGGGTCGCAGGTCGAGAAGCCGGCGTTGCGGTCCGGGGTCCATTGCATCGGGGTGCGGACGCCGTCGCGGTCGCCGAGCCAGATGTTGTCGCCCATCCCGATCTCGTCGCCGTAGTACAGCACCGGGGAGCCGGGCAGCGAGAGAAGCAGCGCGGTGAACAGCTCGATCTGGTTGATGTCGTTCTCGAGCAGCGGGGCCAGCCGGCGGCGGATGCCGATGTTGGCCTTCATCCGCGGGTCGCGGGCGTACTCCGACCACATGTAGTCGCGTTCTTCGTCGGTGACCATCTCGAGCGTCAACTCGTCGTGGTTACGCAGGAAGATGCCCCACTGGCAGTTGTCGGGAATGGCCGGCGTCTGGGACATGATCTCCGAGACGGGGTAGCGGGACTCGCGGCGGACCGCCATGAAGATGCGCGGCATGACCGGGAAGTGGAACGCCATGTGGCACTCGTCGCCGCCGACCGACGGATCGCCGAAGTACTCCACCACGTCGGCGGGCCACTGGTTCGCCTCGCACAGCAGCACCCGGTCGGGATAGTCGCGGTCGACCTCCTTGCGCACCCGCTTGAGGAACTCGTGCGTCTCGGGCAGGTTCTCCCCGTTCGTCCCGTCGCGGACGTAGAGGTAGGGCACCGCGTCGAGCCGGAACCCGTCGATGCCGATGTCGAGCCAGAACCGCAGCGCGTCGAGGATGGCCTGCTGCACGTCGGGAGAGTCGAAGTTGAGATCGGGCTGGTGGCTGAAGAAGCGGTGCCAGAAGTACTGCTTGCGCACCGGGTCGAAGGTCCAGTTCGACGGTTCGGTGTCGACGAAGATGATGCGTGCCTCGGGGTAGCGCCGGTCGTCGTCGTCCCACACGTAGAAGTCACCGTAGGGGCCGTCCGGATCATTGCGGCTGGCCTGGAACCACGGGTGCTGGTCGGACGTGTGGTTCATGACGAAGTCGATGATCACCCGGATGCCCCGGCGGTGGGCCGCGTCCAGGAAGTTCTGGAAGTCGTCGATCGTGCCGAACTCGGGCAGCACCCCGTTGAAGTCGCTCACGTCGTAGCCGCCGTCGCGCAGCGGTGAGGGGTAGAACGGCGGCAGCCACAGGCAGTCCACGCCGAGCCACTGCAAGTAGTCGAGCTTGTCCTGCAGGCCGCGCAGGTCGCCGGTCCCATCCCCGTTGGAGTCGGCGAAGCCGCGGACGAGAACCTCGTAGAAGACCGCGCGCTTGAACCAGTCGGGCTCGACGCTGCGGGTGGGGTCGGTGGGCGGCGTCATGCTCATCGGCTCACCTGGAGGATGTGCGCCGGGCGGTGGTACGGATCGAGGCGGACGTAGTTGTGCGCGCCCCACAGGTATTCCTCGCCGCTGAGCAGGTCCCGGACCGTGTACCCGGTGTCCCACTCGACCCCGAGGGCGTCGAGGTCGAGGTGGACCGTGGCTTCGCGCCAGTCGTGCGGGTTCACGGTGCAGACGACGAGGACGGTGTCACCGGTGACGTCGTCGCGCTTGCTGTACGCGGTGATCTCGGGGTGGTCGACGTAGTGGAAGGTGACGTTGCGCAGTTGCTGCAGCGCCGGGTGCTCGCCCCGGATCTGGTTGAGCTTGCCGAGCAGTGGCGCCAGCGAGCGTCCGTCGGCGATGGCGGCGGCGAAGTCGCGAGGACGCAGCTGGTACTTCTCCGAGTCGAGGTACTCCTCGCTGCCGGGGCGCAGGGGCAGGTGCTCGTACAGCTCGTACCCGGAGTAGACGCCCCAGCTCGGCGAGAGCGTGGCCGCGAGGATCGCGCGGATCGCGAACGCGCCCGGGCCGCCGAGCTGCAGGTACTCGTGCAGGATGTCCGGCGTGTTCACGAAGAAGTTGGGACGCATGTAGTGCGCGGACTGCGCCAACTCGCTGACGTAGGACTCGATCTCTTCCTTGCTCGTGCGCCAGGTGTAGTACGTGTAGCTCTGGTGGAAGCCGATCTTGCCGAGCTCGTGCATCATCGCCGGGCGCGTGAACGCCTCGGCCAGGAAGAGCACGTCGGGATCGGTCTTGCGCACCTCGGCGATCAGCCAGTGCCAGAAGTTGAGCGGCTTGGTGTGCGGATTGTCGACCCGGAAGATTGTCACGCCGGCCGCGATCCAGTGCCGCACGACACGCAGGCACTCGGCGTAGAGGCCTTTCGGGTCGTTGTCGAAGTTCAGCGGGTAGATGTCCTGGTACTTCTTCGGCGGGTTCTCGGCATAGGCGATCGTGCCGTCCGGCTTGGTGGTGAACCATTCCGGGTGGGCGGTCACCCACGGATGGTCGGGCGCGCACTGCAGCGCGAAGTCCAGCGCGACCTCCATGTCCAGCTCGCGGGCCCGGCGCACGAATGCGGTGAAGTCGCCCATCGTGCCCAGCTCGGGATGGATCGCGTCGTGGCCGCCGTCGCGGGATCCGATCGCCCAGGGCGAGCCGACGTCCCAGCTCGCGGCGACCAGGGTGTTGTTCGGACCCTTGCGGTTCACCTCGCCGATCGGATGGATCGGCGGCACGTAGACGACGTCGAAGCCGAGCGAGGCGACGTAGTCAAGGTGTTCGGCGGAATCCTTGAACGTCCCGTGCCGGGCCGGTCGGGCCGGCGCCACCGGGTCACCGGCGAGCTCGGCGCCGATCGAGCGGGGGAAGAACTCGTACCAGGAGCTGTAGAGGGCTCGTTTCCGGTCGACCCACAGCGGGTAGCGCGGCGAACTCGTCACCATCTCGCGGATCGGATGCTCGTGGACGAGTCGGTGCAGGTACTCGTCCAGCGCGGGGGCGACGCGGTGCGCGACGTCCAGCGTCGTGTCGCGCAGGGAGCGGGCGGCGGCGGTGGCCCGCGCTCGGTCGGCCTTGGGCAGGGTGCGGGCCAGCTGGTCGAACAGCCGGGCGCCGGACGCGAAGTCGTTGGCGAGGTCCTCGCTGCCCTGGCCGGCCTCGATCTTCACCGTGACGGCGTGCCGCCAGGTGGCGTACGGATCGCCCCACGCCTCGACGGCGAACGACCACGATCCGGGCCGGTCGAGGACGATGTCGGCGTGCCAGCGGTCGGTGCCTGGGACGCCGGGCTCCATCCGCACGACCGACACCTTGCGTCCGCTCGCGTCGCGCACGACAACGCTGGCGGCGACGGCGTCATGGCCCTCGCGAAAAACGGTCGCCGACACCGGCACCGGCTCGCCCACGACCGCTCGGGCCGGGAATTCGCCCGAGACGGTGGAGCCAACGACGGGACTGACACTGCTGAGTCCAAAGCGCCCTACCACTCAGGCCACGTTACCCAGGGTGGCCGGTTCGAGAACAGCCACGTCGCGATCCGTCGGGTTCTCCGCCCGGTCGGCGGCGCGCTCGGACCGAGCCTGCGGCGAGCCGTTACGTCACTGCTAGCGTCCGACTCCGTGAAAGCACTACGACGACTGACGGTGCGGGCGGCGTATCCCGCGGAGCTGGCGCGTCTCGGCGAGATCGTGGCCAATCTGCGTTGGTCCTGGCACCCCGACTCCCTCGACCTCTTCGAATCGGTCGACCCCGACCGGTGGGCGGCGTGCGCCCACGACCCCAGCCGGATGCTCGGCGAGGTCAGCGCAGAACGGTTCGCCCAACTCGCGCGGGACCGCAGATTCCTGCGCCGCCTTGAGGACATTTACGACGACCTCACGGACTACCTGACGAGTCCGCGGTGGTACCAGCACGAGCAGGCGACCGGTGCGGCGCTGCCCGACTCGATCGCGTACTTCTCCCCAGAATTCGGCATCACCGAGGTATTGCCCCAGTACTCCGGCGGCCTCGGCATCCTCGCCGGCGACCACCTGAAGGCGGCCAGCGACCTCGGCGTCCCGATCATCGGCGTCGGTCTGTTCTACGGGGCCGGCTACTTCCGGCAGTCGCTTTCGCGTGACGGATGGCAGCTCGAGACCTATCCGTCCCGCGATCCGCAAGGTCTGCCCATCACGGCGCTCAGCAACGCCGACGGGACGCCGGTCCGCGTGACAATCGCGTTGCCCGAGTCGCGCACCCTGCAGGCGCAGGTGTGGGTGGCCCAGGTGGGCCGGGTCCCGCTGCTGTTGCTCGACAGCGACATCGAGGAGAACGACGCCGACGCCCGGCAGGTCACCGACCGGCTGTACGGCGGCGGCAAGGAGCACCGTCTCGAGCAGGAGCTGCTGCTCGGCATCGGCGGCGTGCGGGCGATCCGCGCGTACTGCGCGGCCACCGGGATGCCCGCCCCCACCGTGTTCCACACCAACGAGGGGCACGCGGGCTTCCTCGGGGTCGAGCGGATCCGCGAGCTCGTCGAGGGCTACGCGCTCGACTTCGACGCCGCCCTGCAGGCGGTGCGAGCCGGCACCGTGTTCACGACACACACGCCGGTGCCGGCTGGCATCGATCGGTTCGACCGCTCCCTCGTCTCGGCGCACCTCACCGGCATGGGCGCGCTGCCGGCCGAGCGGATCCTCGAGCTCGGTGCGGAAGAGGATCCGACGATCTTCAACATGGCCCACATGGGGCTGCGTCTGGGCGGGCGGGCCAACGGTGTGTCGTTGCTGCACGGCGACGTGAGCCGGCACATGTTCGCCGACCTCTGGCCGGGCTTCGACACCAGTGAGGTGCCGATCGGCTCGGTGACGAACGGCGTGCACGCGCC
>JAVHVH010000242.1:0-4651 GCA_032160665.1 Pseudonocardiales bacterium | reverse complement strand
CGATCTCGGAGATCGCGCGGGTGATGGGGATCGCGAGGAACACGGTGAAGGCCGCGCTGGCCAGTGACGGGCCGCCGAAGTATCGGCGTGCGCCGGGGAGTTCGCTGGTGGACGGGTTTCAGGCGCGGATCCGGGAGTTGTTGACGGCGTATCCGAGGATGCCGGCGACAGTGATCGCTGAGCGGATCGGCTGGCCGTACTCGATCCGCACGCTGAGCGGTCGGGTCGCGCAGCTGCGGCCGTTGTATCTGCCGGCGGACCCGGCGGGGCGGACGAGTTATGAGCCGGGCGAGATCGCGCAGTGTGATTTCTGGTTTCCCGACATCGTGGTGCCGGTTGGATTCGGGTATGAGCGCACGGCCAAGCAGTTGCCGGTGTTGACGATGGTGACGGGGTATTCACGCTGGTCCTTAGGGGTGTTGGTGCCCAGCCGTGGCGTGCCGGATCTGTATGCCGGCTGGTGGCAGCTCATCACAGCACTGGGTGCGGTGCCGCGGGTGCTGGTTTGGGATGGTGAGGGCGCGGTCGGCCGGTGGCGGCACCGCCAGCCTGAGCTGACGGGTGAGTGCCACGCATTTCGCGGCACACTCGGGACGAAGGTGATCATCTGCAAGCCGGCTGACCCGGAGGCCAAGGGTCTGGTGGAACGGTTCCACGATTATCTGGAGACATCGTTTTTGCCCGGCCGGTCGTTCGGGTCACCGGCTGATTTCAACCAGCAGCTGCAGGAGTGGCTGGGGCGCGCGAACACCCGCCAGCACCGGGTCCTGGGCTGCCGGCCGGCGGATCGCCTCGACGCCGATCGCGCTGCGATGCTCGCCTTGCCCCCGGTCGCCCCGGTGGTGGGCTGGCGGTCTTCGCAGCGGCTGCCGCGCGATCACTACGTGCGCCTGGACGGCAACGACTACTCCGTGCATCCCTCGGTGATCGGGCGCCGGATTGAGATCACCGCGGACCTGCACCGGGTCCGCGTGTTCTGTGACGGGCGCATCGTCGCCGACCACGAGCGGGTCTGGGCCAAACACCAGACGATCCACGATCCCGAGCACCTCGCGGCCGCCACAACGTTGCGACGCCAGCGGCTTGAGGTCGTGCGTCCACCGGTCGAGACTGAGGTCGAGACCCGGTGCCTGTCCGACTACGACGCGCTACTCGGTGTCGATGGTGGGGTGGCGTGATGGCCACCAACACCCGTTCCACAACACCGACCACGGCCCGTGACCTCAGCGCGGAGATCGCGTTTGTGACGCGCGCGCTGAAGGCACCTACGCTGCGGGAGTCGGTCGACCGGCTCGCCGAGCGAGCTCGGGCGGAGTCCTGGACGCATGAGGAGTTCCTGCTCGCCTGCCTGCAACGTGAGGTCGCCGCCCGCGAGTCACACGGCGGGGAGAGCCGCATCCGCGCAGCCCACTTCCCGGCCCGCAAATCGTTGGAAGAGTTCGACTTCGATCACGCCCGGGGGCTCAAACGCGACCTGCTCGCCCACCTAGGCACGCTGGACTTCGTCACCGCCAAAGACAACGTGGTGTTCCTTGGCCCACCAGGCACCGGCAAGACCCACCTCGCGACCGGGCTGGCCATCCGCGCCTGCCAAGCCGGGCACCGGGTCCTGTTCGCCACCGCCTCCCAGTGGGTCGCCCGGCTCGCTGACGCCCACCACGCCGGCCAGCTTCAGCACGAACTCGTGCGTCTCGCGCGTTATCCCCTGCTCGTGATCGACGAGGTCGGCTACATCCCGTTCGAACCCGAGGCCGCGAACCTGTTCTTCCAGCTCGTCTCCTCCCGCTACGAACGGGCCTCGCTGATCGTCACCTCCAACAAACAATTCGGCCGCTGGGGCGAGGTATTCGGCGACGACGTCGTCGCCGCCGCCATGATCGACCGCCTCGTCCACCACGCCGAAGTCATCGCCCTCAAAGGCGACAGCTACCGACTCAAAGACCGAGACCTCGGCCGCGTCCCCACCGCCGCGACCGACGAACCATAAACCCGAAGGTGGTCAACTTTCACTTGCCGCCAGCTGGTCAGATTTCGGTTGCCGTTGACACTGATCAGCGCGAACACGGCATGAGCCGACCTTCGTTGTGTCCTGCATCGTCCGGCCGTGTCCGGCCGTGTCCGGCTGTTCACGGCAGGTTACGCTCTATTCGCGCCCTAGGAATGCGCTGAACAGCCGGGTCGGCCTCACCGACGACGAGGCCGCCGGTCTCTCGAGCCTGCTCCGGTGATCACGTGACAACGTATCCGAGGATCGTGGTGTCCGAGGATCTGCAGCACCCGCACCGTGACGGTCGCGTCCGGGTCAGCCTTGCGAGGTGGCGAAGCCGTGCATAGCCCACCCGAAGGCCGATTCCGACGCCGAGAGCCTATGCCGTTGGTCGATATCCACGCCGAGTTGGTAGTGGCCGCGTCGGAGGTCCTGGACGAACGCGCACCCGGCACTGATCAACCGTGAGCTGAGTTGTTCAGGGCGCGCATTGGCCGTAGCCGGGCTTTCAGGAGCCGTGATCGGCGTTGACGGCATTGTTCGCGTACTGGTCCATCACGTGGCAGGCGTCGGGCAGCAGCTCATCCATCGTTCGTGGGTTTGCCGCGCCCGATCGGTGCTCACTTCGGTCGGTCGAGGACCGTGCTTGAGAGGCGGTGAAAGACCGGCGTGTGACCGCCAGATGCCGCTTCTTTGACGCGAGCACGTCTATGCGGGTCGGCCGACGCATCTGCAACCTGATCGGCTCCTAACCGACCTAACCGACTTGACCATGCGTCCCCGTCGACGGTCCTTCAAGCCGGTGATGTGGGGAAATCAGGAAACACCGCGGAGTGATCAGCGGCGGGATGTCCCCTCGCCTGAGATGCGAGGTCGGGCACCGTGGCGCGCGATGCCCGCGCCGGTACTGGGTGAGGGATCGGCCCGGGTTCGGCCCTCGGCGGGTGCCCCGGGCAGACCAGCACGCCCTCCGTTATGGATCAATCTTCGCCGGATGTCGCAATCCGTACGTCAGCTTTGATTCTTGTGTCGCACAGTTCGAGTCTCGCAACACCGCTCGCACCACGAGTTGGCAGCTCAGGGCCGCTTTATGGCTCTGGCTTGGTGCCCCCGGCAGTGTCTGAGTTCAGGACATCGTTCACACCTGTCGCGGGACCTCGTTCACACCCTGAGCCGAGGGGGGAACGATGGGTATGCCGCAGTTGGTCGTTACGGCCGTCTTGGTCGAGGGGCGTTCGAAAAGTGAGGTTGCTCGCGAGTACGGGGTGTCCCGCCGCTGGGTGATCACCCTGGTGCAGCGCTACCTCGCCGAAGGCGACGTGGGTTTGGCGCCGCGGTCACGACGGCCGCTGACCGGCCCGCAGCGCACCACGCAGAAACTCGAGGACGAGGTCATCGCGATCCGCAAGGACCTCGACAAAAACGGTCACGAGGCTGGCGCTGCGACGATCGCTTTCCACCTCGAACTGCGCCACGGGACCAGTCCCGCGGTCTCGACGATCTGGCGAATCATAAGCCAACGCGGGTTCGTCACCCGCAACCGCACAAGCGCCCCAAGAGCAGCTATCTGCGGTTCGCCGCCGAGCAACCCAACAAACGTTGGCAACTCGACATCACCCACTGGACACTGTCCGACGGCACCGACGTGGAAATCCTCAACCTCCTCGACGATCACTCCCGACTCTGCGTCGGCAGCGACACCCTGCGGGTGTTCAAAGCCCGCGACGTCGACGACAGCTTCCGCAAAGCCGCTGCTAGTACGGCGATCCGGCCAGCATGCTCTCCGACAACGGGGCCGTGTTCACCGGCCGCTGCCGTGGCGCCGGACGCGTCGTCCTCGAGGTCACCCTCAACGCCCGCGGCATCAGTTTCCGGCACTCACCCCCCTATCACCCACAGACCTGCGGCAAGGTCGAACGGTTCCACCAGACCCTGACGAAATGGCTCGCCACGCAGCCCAGAGCCGGGACCCTGCAACAACTGCAGAGCCAGCTCGATGCCTTCCGCGCCTATTACAACACCGTCCGGCCCCACCGCGCCCTAAACCGGCGCACCCCCAACAGGCCTACGACGCCCGGCCCAAAACGGTCCCGACTGGCACCCCGCTCGACGACAGTCACTACCGGATCCGCCACGACACCATCGACCCCAGCGGCGTATTCACGCTGCGCCACGACAGCCGCCTACACACATCGGCATCAGCCGCCGGCACGCCGGCACGCCGGCACGCCGGCACGCCGGCACCGACATCTTCGTCCTAATCCACGACCTCCACGTCAGGGTCCTGACCACCGACGGCGAACTACTCCGAGAACTCCACCTCGACCCGACCAAGGACTACCAACGACAACCGAAACCGTGAACGATGTCCCAAGACATCTGTGCACGATGTCCCGAGACATCACATTGGTGCCCCCGGCGCGGCCCGTACAGCATCTACACGAAACCGTACCCGCCGTGAACTGGTGGTTTCCGCAACGGTTGAGATTGCTCGTCGTCGTCGCCAGGGCTGTACTGCCTGATGGGTGCCGAGCAGATCATCAACGGGTTGTCGACGTTGCAGGCCGATGGGCTGGCCTGCGTTGTGTGCGGTGGGGACTACTTCCGCGTTCGTGTTCCCCACGTTCCGGTCGGCCGTTCGGAGACCGGTTCTCAGATGTTCGC
>JAVHVH010000237.1:0-23994 GCA_032160665.1 Pseudonocardiales bacterium | reverse complement strand
CGTGCCGCCGCCCCTTTCTCATGCCCGGACTCGAGTGATTTTTCACGAGCTGGGCGGGCCGGCTGTCCCCGGATCTTCCTGCGCCGGGTGCGGCATCGGGCTCGTCGCGCAGGAAGATCGACTCGGCCGCCCGGCTGTCCCCGGATCTTCCTGCGCCGGGTGCGGCATCGGGCTCGGCGCGCAGGAAGATCGACTCGGCCGCCCGGCTGTCCCTGGATCTTCCTGCGCCGGGTGCGGCATCGGGCTCGTCGCGCAGGAAGATCGGCTGGGCGGGCCGCCCGGCTGTCCCCGGATCTTCCTGCGCCGGGTGCGGCATCGGGCTCCTCGCGCAGGAAGATCGGCTGGGCCGGCCGGCTCAGGCGTAGGAGCCGCGCAGGACGCTCGTCCCGCTGTACTTGTAGTTGTCGGCCGTCACGTCCTGCACGCTGACCTCGATGTCCTGGTATTGGCCCATGAGGTTGGCCGGGATCGTCAACGTGGCCTTGCCGTCGTTACCGATCCACCCGACGGGTTGCATCTGGCTGCGCTTGGTGTCGGTGAGCCAGACCTCGTAGCGCTTCTCCTTGCCGGGGTCCGGCAGCGACGTGGCGTCGATCGTCATCTTGCCGCTGTCGCTCACGGTCGCGACCGCCGACGCGTGCCCGACACCGAACGAACCGAGCTCGACCCGTCGTCCGGCCACCGCGGTCGACGACGAACCGTTGTCATCCACCACCAGCGCCACCGCGCTGCCGCCGATCAAGACGCCGGCCGCCGCGGCGGCGATCGCGTAGAGCGGACGGCGGTGCCGCCGGGTGCTCGACGCTGGCGCCGTCGCCTCGGCCCGGACCTGCGCGAACACCGAGCTCAGATCGGGCAGCGGGCCGGCGGCGACGTCCTCGCCCACGAGGTGGTCCGGTAGGCCCGGCGCCACGATTTCCGGCGCGAACCGATGCGCCGACGTCAGGGACGCGTGCGCAATGACGGCGGACACGAGGTCCTGCTGGCAGTCCGGGCACGTGCGCAGGTGCGCCGCGGCCGCGAGGACCTCATCGCGGCCGGCCTCGCCGGTCAGCAGCCTGGGCAGATCCTCGGAGATGTGATTGCTCACTGCAGCCCCCTCGAGCTCTCGAGCAGGCCGGCCAATCGCTGCAGGCCGCGTGCGGTCCGGGTCTTGACGGTGCCGAGCGGGATGCCCAGTGCCAACGCGACCTCGCTCTGCGTGTAGTCCTCGAAGTAGGCCATCTCGATGACCTCGCGCTGGAGTTCGGGTAGCAGCCCGAGGGCCCCCCGCAGCTCGTCCGCCCACACCAGCCGCTCGGCGATCTCGCGACCGTCCTCGCCGGTGATCTCGCGCATCGAGTCGAGCGGCACGACGACGTCGCGTCGCTTGCGCAGGTGGTCGATGGCCCGTTTGCGGGCGATGCCGAGCACCCACCCGCGCAGCGACTGCCCCGGGTCGTACCGCTCGTGAACCCGCCACACCTCGTAGAACACCCGCTGCATGACGTCCTCGATGTCCGGCTGCGGGACATACCGGCTGAGATAGGACAGGACGAGCGGGCCGAGGCTCCGGTAGGCGTCCTCGAGCGCCTCCGGCTCACCACGGGTGAGGCGTTCGCCGATCTCGACCAGTGCGGTCTCCACACCGACCCGTTCGTTCACGGCGGCCCGATCGGTTTCACGCTTGGGCCGACCCGGCCGCGGACTTCGCCGAGGGTCACAGCGCCGGCCGTCGCCGAGATGACCACCTCGTCACCGTCCTCGAGCCAGGTCCGGGTGCTGCCGTCGCCAAGTTCGAGCGGCTCGGCGCCGTTCCAGGTCAGCTCGAGCAGGCAACCACGCTGCCCGCGTTCCGGTCCGCTGACCGTGCCCGAGGCGAACAGATCGCCGGGGCGGACGGATGACCCGTTCGACGTCAGGTGGGCCAGCATCTGCGCGTACGTCCAGTACATGTCGGCGAATCGCGGACGGCTGACCACGGTGTCGTTGATGCGCACCTCGAGGTCCAGCCGCAGGCCGTGTGGCCGGTCCGGTTCGCGGGCGTCGTTCAACGCCGCCAGAGGAGTGATCCACGGCGAAATCGACGTGGCGAACGACTTGCCCAGAAACGGGCCGAGCGGGACCGTCTCGAACGCCTGGATGTCGCGGGCCGACCAGTCGTTGAGCAGGCACACCCCGAAGACGTGCTCGTCGGCCTCCTCGACCCCGATGCGGCTACCTGGCCCCCCGATCACGAACGCGACCTCGGCCTCGAAATCGAGCCGTCGGGTGGACGCGAACTCGCCGGCCGCGATCATCCCGGCCGGGCGCGCGATCGCCGTTCCGGACGCAACCACCGAGCCGGACCGTCCGTGGTAGCCGACCGGCATGTGCTTCCAGTTCGGCGGCAAGGCCTCGCCATGAGGCCGGAAGATCCGCCCGGCATTGGTGGCGTGGTGTTCTGAGGCGTAGAAGTCGACGTAGTCGGCCACCGTGAAGGCGAGGACGGGTGCGACGTCGCCCAGCGGTACCAGGGGGTAGCGGTCCGCCTCCACGGCCTGGAGGACCCCGGCGCGGACGCGGTCCCAGCCGTCGCGCCCGGCCGCCAGGAACGCATCGAGGGTTCCGCCGGCGAAGAGGTCGGCATCGATCCGTCCGAGGTCCAGCACCCGGTTCTCGAACCGGACCGCCGCGAACTGCCGGCCGTCCGGCGCTACGACCGCCCCATACGCCAGGTTCTCGATCCCGAAGCTCACGCGGACGGACCGCGCGCTGACCACGACCACGCGTAGCGACCGTCGTCGCTCGCCTGGCCGCCCTCGCCCAAACGGAGCGGGCGGAAGGTGTCGACCATGACCGCGAGTTCGTCGAAGAACTCCGCGCCGATCGACCGTTCGTAGGCTCCGGGCTGCGGTCCGTGGGAGTGCCCGCCGGGGTGCAGGCTGATCGATCCCTGGCCGATACCCGATCCCTTGCGGGCCTCGTAGTCGCCGCCGCAGTAGAACATCACCTCGTCGCTGTCCACGTTCGAGTGGTAGTAGGGCACCGGGATCGCCAACGGGTGGTAGTCGACCTTGCGCGGCACGAAGTTGCAGACGACGAAGTTGTTGCCCTCGAAGACCTGGTGCGCCGGCGGCGGCTGGTGCACGCGTCCGGTGATCGGCTCGAAGTCGGCGACGTTGAACGTGTACGGGTAGAGGCAGCCGTCCCATCCGACGACGTCGAACGGGTGGTGCGGCACGACGTGCACCGAGCCGGCCAGCCCGGAGGGGCCCGTCCCACGATGCTTCACGTAGACCTCGACGTCCGTGCCCGCCGCGAGCAACGGCTCACCCGGACCGTGCAGGTCCCGCTCGCAGTAGGGCGCGTGTTCCAGCAACTGGCCGAACTTCGAGAGGTAACGCCGGGCCGGGGTGATGTGGCTGTTGGCCTCGATGCAATAGACGCGCAGCGCATCTTCGCCGCTCGGCCGCCACCGGTGGGTGGTGGCGCGGGGGATGAGGACGTAGTCGCCCTCGGCGGCCGGCAGGGTGCCGAAGACCGTCTCGACCGTCGCCGCACCGGACTCGACGAAGACGCACTCGTCTCCGACCGCGTTGCGGTACAGCGGCGAGGCCTCGCGCGCGACGGCGTAGGAGATCCGCACGTCCTCGTTGCCCAGGACGAGGCGACGCCCGGTGACGACGTCGACTCCCGCCCCCGAGTCGGGAAACAGGGAGTGCAACTGGAGGTGACGGGGGAGCAGCGGCTCGTTGGCGACGGTCGCCTGGTCGGGTAGGTCCCAGGGCCGCGCATCGACGAGGGCGGACGGGATCGCGCGGTGGTACAGCAACGCGGAGTCCGAAAAGAAGCCCTCCTCGCCCATCAGCTCTTCGAAGTACAGCCGCCCGTCCGGATCGCGGTGCTGGGTGTGCCGCTTGGGCGGGACGCTGCCGCGCTGCTGGTAGTACGCCATGTGTGCCGTCCACTCCTCGACGTCGCTGTCGTGTCGTGATCCACCCTGGCACGACTGGCGCCGATCGTCGTGGGCCTCACGGCGAGGACGAGCCCTGAGCCAGCTCGCGCCGGTGTCCGGCTGCCAGCTCGGTGAGGGCGGCGCGGTCGACTGCGGCGGCCGGCGCCTCGGCCACCTTGACCGGGGTGCTGGCAGTGAGGGTCGCCGTGCGCGGCGAGGACTCGAGCACCGCGTGTTCGCCGACGACCGCGCCCGGCCCGAGGTTTCCGACGTGGTGGCCGTCCACCGTCACCTCGAGGACCCCGTCCAGGACGAGGAAGAGCGAGTCTCCGGCGTCTCCCTGCCGCGCGAGTACGGCGCCGCGGTCGAGCTTGCGAATCTTCGGCTTGTGCGCGCCGTGCATGAGCAGTCCGGAGAGCTCGCGCTCCAGCGCGGTCTCGGCGGCGGCCGACACGACGGGCGAGTCCTCCTCACCCCACGGCGTCGCGGCCCAGGACGGTTGGCCGAGCCACTGGCGCCAGTCCGCAACCCCGGCCTTGAGCACGAGGTCCCCCGCGGCGTCGTAGACCCAGTGCCGCGGGAACGGGCTGCCGCCGACGAGCTCGCGCCGCACGGTGCCGTTGGCGTGGAGCGTGAGGCGCAGGGTGGTCCACACGAGCGGCGCGGTGAGACGCAGGTACGGCGGACGGCTCACCTTGCGCGGCAACGGCACGGACGTGCGGCCACCCACGGTCTGGATCCAGCTGATCACGCCGTCCTCGATCTGGGGCGCGTACGTCAGCTCGGGCATCCCCACCGCCGGGAAGGTGGCGTCCAACGGGCCGACCCGAACAGTCGTCGAGCCGATGAGCAGCCCACCGCCCTGGCCGTGCGCCACCACCCGGTCGCCCTCGAACTCGGCCCAGCCGCTGAGCACGTTGCCGAAGCGGAAAGCGTCCGCCTCGAGCATCGCGTCCACCTGGCCGCCGGCCAGGTGCCCCGGCGGGGGGTCGTCGTAGTGGGCGAGCCCGGTCGCGAACCCGGCTTTCATCGGTCCGCTCACCGCCTCGGATGGAATCCACGACAGGGAGGTCACGCTCGATTCGACTCGCATGCGGCAAACGCTAAGCGGGGACCGGACACCCGTCACGGGCGTCACCCTGCGTTTGACGGTGTTGCCAGCACCCGTACTCATCTCGTCCTGGCCACCCTTGTCGCCGGCGGCATGCCGGGGCCGTAATAGTGGCGTGCAAGCCATCACCGTGCTGCTCGCCGACGACAACCTGATCGTCCGCGAGGGTGTTCGTGCGTTGCTTCGCCGGGACCCGAGCATCGAGGTCGTCGGCGTGGCCGGCGACTACGACGAGCTCATCGAACAGGCCATCGCGCTGTGTCCGCAGGTGCTGGTCACCGATATCCGCATGCCTCCGGCATTCCAGAACGAGGGCATCGAGGGTGCCAAGGAGGTCCGCAAGCGTTTCCCCGGTACTGGTGTCGTGGTGCTGAGCCAGTACGACAGCCCCGAGTACGCCGTGGAACTGCTCTCGAGCGGCGCGGCCGGCTACGCCTACCTGCTCAAGGATCGAGTCGCAGACTCCGACCGCTTGGCCCGCGCGATCCGTGAGGTCGCCACCGGCGGGTCGATGCTCGATCCGGAGATCGTCAGTGCGCTCATCTCGCCGGCCCGCGCGGAAGGTGTGCTCAGCGACGAGCAGGAGGCCCTGCTGCGCCAGGTCGCCGAGGGCCGGCCGGTGAAGGCGATTGCGACCTCGGCCGGCGTTCCCCCCGAGACGATCAACGACGCCATCGAGGGGCTGTTCCTGGCGTTGGCGAAAGGCGCGTCCGCCGGCCAGGCCGACGCTCTGCGTCGCCTTCGGATGTTGCATTCGGCGATCCTCGAGCGCGAGGAGCAGGGGCAGACGCTGTCCCGCCTCCTGCCCGGCGGGCTCGCCGACATGCTCCGCGCCGACAAGGGGGCGATCGACCGCACCGAACGGATGACCGTCACCGTCCTGATGTCGGACGTGCGCGGCTATTCCGGAATCGCCGAACATGCCGATCCGGCGGCGCTCGCCGGGCAACTGAACGCGCACCGCAAGCAGATGAATGCTGCAATTCTCTGCGAGGGGGGCACGGTCATGCAGTATGTCGGCGACGCGGTCATGGCTGTGTTCGGCGCGCCCGACCCTCGTCCAGAGCACGCGTCGAGCGCCGTCCGGGCTGCGATCGCCATGCACTCGCTGCAACGGGAACTCGACGTGGAGTGGGCCGAGCAGGGCCTCGCCGCATTCGGTCTGGGCATCGGTCTGTCGACCGGCGATGTCGCCGCCGCGATGCTCGGCAGCGCCGAACGACTCGAATACACCGTCGTCGGCGACACCGTGAACCTCGCGCAGCGGCTGCAGGACCTGGCCCGCCCAGCCGGAAGCACGGTCGCCAGTGAGGCCACGGTCAAGCTCGCCGACTCCAGCTGGGCATGGGACTCGCTGGGCGCCTGCGAAGTCAAAGGTCGAGTAGCCCCCGTGATGGCCTACCGGCTGGGAATCGATGATCAACTACCTGAGACGGGGATCGAATGAGTGAACTGGTCGAGGGTCAGCCGGGGCCGGTCGAGATCGGCACGCCGGCGGTACGGCTGCGCGGGGCGCGCCGAACCTTCACGGCGGAACTCGCCCCGGTTCGGGCGCTGCGCGGTGTGGACCTCGACGTGGCCGACGGGGAGTTCCTCGCGGTCATGGGCCCGTCAGGGTGCGGCAAGTCGACCTTGCTGAACGTCGTCGCGGGGCTCGACACCGTGGATGACGGCACGGTCGAGGTGGCCGGGCAGCGCATCGACGGACGGGACGAGAACTGGCTGGCCAAGTTCCGCCGACACCACATCGGCATCGTCTTCCAGTTCTTCAACCTGCTGGACGGGGTCAGCGCGCTCGACAACATCGTGCTGCCCGCAGTTCTCGGTGGGATGCGCCGCAAGGCCGCTGAATCCCGCGGTCGGGAACTGCTGGACCTGCTCGGCCTGGGGGACCGCTCGCAGCAGGTGCCGGCTGTCCTCTCCGGTGGGCAACGACAGCGGCTGGCGATCGCACGGGCCCTGGTCAACTCGCCGACCCTGCTGCTGGCCGACGAGCCGACCGGCGCGCTCGACAGCGATGGCGGCATCGAGGTGCTGGAGCTGTTCCGGCGCCTGCACGACGGCGGCCAGACGATCATGATGGTGACGCACTCGAACGATGTCGCCACCGGGGCCGACCGCCAGGTGGTCCTGCGCGATGGCCAGGTCGAGTCGGACAGCGCCCTGGTATGACGTTCGTCCGCGTCTGGCTGCGGCTCGAGCTGCCCCGAAGATGGCGCTCGCTCGCGGTCCTCGCGCTGCTGATCGCGCTCGCGAGCGGGACGGTGATGGCCGCGATGGCCGGGGCCCGTCGCGGGTCGAGTGCCCTGGAACGGTTGTACGAGCGGACGAAACCGGCGACGGTCGCGATCTTCAGCAACACCGCGGACTTTCCGTGGGAGCGCGTGCGCCACCTGCCCGACGTCCAGGCCATGCACCTGTTCCTGCTCGACTACAACTATGCCTACGAGGGACTGCCAGGCTCGGTCCTGGGCTTCCCGCCGGTCGACGACGCGATCCTGCACGACATCGAGACGCCGGTGGTCTACCAGGGTCGGATGTGGGACCCGTCCCGCGTCGACGAGGTCGTCGTCACCCGTCGGCTGATCAGCCAGAACCGCAAGAAGGTCGGCGACACGGTGGTCATCACCCTGCCGTCGCTGAAGGAGATGCAGGAGCAGGAGGGTTCGGGGCCGGACGGGGCCTATACCGGGCCCCGGGTATCGGCCCGGATCGTGGGGGTCGTCGGCTCAGCCTTCTTCTCCGACGAGCCGGGCAACAAGGGCTACGTCTTCCCGTCCCCGGCACTCGTCGCGAGGTACCACGACAACACGATCGGTCCCGGGAACAACCCGAAGAACCTCTACAACTTCGTCAGCGCGCTGGTGCGGCTGAAAGGGGGCGAGGCGAGCCTGCCCGCGTTCCAAGCGGCCGTCTCCCGGATCCAGCCCGCACTCGAGCTGGAGTTCACGAACCTGCGCGACCAGCTGCGCCCGGCCCAACGCGAGGTGTCCGTCGAAGCGGAGTGCCTGCTCGCGTTCGGACTCGCGGCGCTGGTGGCGGCGCTGTTCCTCGTCGGGCAGGCCGTCGCGCGCTACACCGGCGGGAGCACGGCCGAGTTGCAGTCGTTGCGCGCGGTCGGCGCGACCCCGCGCCAGACCGTCGCCGCCTCGACCGCCGGACCGTTGATCGCCGGCGTCGCCGGCGCGCTCATCGGAGTGGGGGGCGCCTATTTCGCATCCGGCTACTTCCCGCTCGGCACCGCGGAGATCATCGAGCCTTCGCTGGGCCGATCGGCCGACTGGACGGTGTTCGGACCCGGAGCGGCGCTCGTGATCCTTCTCGTCGGCGCCGGTGCAGCGACCGCTGCGTGGTTCGGACTGGCTTCGGCCCGGACCGAAGCCCCGGTACGCAGGTCCGCCGTCGCGTCGGCCTTCGCCCGGGCCGGTCTGCCGGTGCCCGTCGTCGTCGGGGCCCGGTTCGCGCTCGAGGCGGGGCGGGGGCGAACCGCCGTGCCCGTCCGCCCGGCGCTGCTGGGCGCGGTGGCCGGGGTCCTCGGCGTGCTGGCCGCCGTCACGTTCTCGCAGGGCGTGTCCGATGCGATCGCCAACCCGGCCCGGTTCGGCCAGACGAACCAGCTCACGTCCTACCTGGGCACCAACGACGAGGATTACGTCCCGGCCGCGAAGATATCCGCTGCGGTGGCCGCGAACCCCGACGTGACCGGGGTGAACGACACGCGGCTGTCGATCGCGAGCGGAGCAGACGCGAGGGGGACGGTTTCGCTCTACAGCCACCGGACGGGCGACAAGGAGCTGCCGGTGGTTGTCACTGCCGGTCGGATGCCGCAGACAGCGGACGAGGTGGCTCTCGCGCCGGCCTCGCTGACGATTCTGCACACGGCCGTGGGCAAGAAGGTCAACCTCGCCGGTGGGAGAACGCCCCGGCCGTTCCGCGTCACCGGCGAGGTGCTCGTGCCGGGCGGGCCACGGAACTCCTACACCGACGGCGGCTGGCTTACCCCGGACGGCTATGACGCGCTGTTCCAGGGTTTCAAGTTTCACATGCTGCAGGTGTCGTTGCGTCCCGGCGCCGACGTCGCCGCCACCAACAAGGCCCTGACGAAGGCCATCGCCGCCGCCGCGCCCGAAGCTGCGGGGTACTCGCTCGCGCCGTCCGAGTTGCCGGTGGAGATCACCGAGATCGAGTCGGTCCGGGTACTGCCGCTGGCGCTCGGAGCGTTCCTCGCGCTGCTGGCCGTCGGCGCGGTGGGGCACGCGCTGGCGACGGCGGTCCGGCGCCGCTCGCGCGATGTCGCCGTCCTGCGTGCGCTCGGGATGACGCAGTGGCAGAGCCGGGGGGTGGTGGTCACCCAGGCCAGCGTGCTCGCTCTCATCGGGCTGCTTGTGGGGATACCCCTCGGCCTCGCGCTCGGCCGCACGGTATGGCGGGCCGTCACCGACGCGCTACCCGTCCAATACGTGTCACCGTGGGCCGGCTGGGCGATGCTGGCGGCTGCCCCGGTCGCCCTCGCGCTCGCCAACCTGCTCGCGACCGTGCCGGGTCGTCGGGCGGCGCGGATGCGCGTCGCGCAGATCCTGCGGGCGGAGTGACCCGTGGCCATCGTCCTCGCCTGGTTGCGCCTCGACGCCCGCCGTCGCTGGCGCTCGCTGGCCGTGCTCGCGCTGCTCGTCGCGGTTGCGGGCGCGACGGTCCTGGCCGCAGTAGCCGGCGCGCGGCGGCAGGCGTCCGCGGTGTCCCGGCTGCACGCGCGCACGTTGCCCGCCACGGCGGCCATCCTCGCCAATACGCCGGGCTTCGACTGGAGCCGGATCCGCGCCCTTCCCGAGGTCGAGGCACTGATGACCTTCGGGGCTTCCTTCCCGATTGAGAAACTCCCGCCGGACATCGAGGCGGACGTCCTGAGCGGGGACGAGGTCCTGCACACGATCGAGAAGCCGGTGATCTTCTCGGGGCGGCTGCCGGACCCGACCCGGGCGGATGAAGCAGCGGTTTCCCGCGGTTTCGTGCAACGCGTGAACAAGGGCGTAGGCGACACCGTGAAGGTCACTCTTCCCACGCCGAAGGAATTCGAGGCGCAAGAGGGGTCCGGCCCGAACGGCCGCTTCACCGGTCCCCGGATCACGCTGCGGATCGTGGGTGTCATCGCCACCGCGTGGTTCTCGGACGCACCGGATCACATCGGGGGACTGTTCATGTCGCCGGGCGTCGTGGCGCGGTATCCGCTGAACACCGTCGGCGACCTGCACAACCCGCACAGCTCCGCGTCGGTGAATGCGCTGGTTCGGCTGCGCGGCGGGGAGGCCGCCGTGCCCGTGCTCCGCGAGGACGTTGCGCGCATCATCGGCCGTCCTGATATCGACGTCTGGAACGTGGCCGAGGAGTTCACCCGCCCGCTCGAACGACACACCAGCTTCGAGGCGCGCTGCCTGCTTGCCTTCGCCGCCGCGGCGTTCCTGGCGGCCGTGTTCCTTGTTGGGCAGGCGATCGCGCGCTATGCGGCCGCCAGCGCGGCCGAGATGCAGACCTTGCGCTCGCTCGGAATGACACCGTCCCAGGCGATCGCAGCGGCAGCATCCGCGCCGGCCATCGTCGGCGTGCTCGCCGCTGGAGTAGCGGTTGGGGCTGCCTACGTTGCATCGCAGTGGCTGCCCATCGGGGCGGCGGCGCTGGCCGAGCCGAGCCCGGGACTGTCGGCCGACTGGGCGGTCTTCACGCCGGGGCTTGTGCTCATCTGGCTGCTCGTCGCCGCTACCGGTGTGCTCGCGGCGTGGTCCGCGGTCCGCGCTGGTCGCCGGCCGGTCGCGCCGCGGCGCTCGTCCGTGGCGTCGGCCGCCTCCCGCGCAGGCTTGCCCGTTCCCCTCGTGATCGGCTCCCGCTTCGCGCTCGAGGCCGGCCGCGGACCCACCTCGGTCCCGGTGCGACCGGCCCTGATCGGCGCGGTCACCGGGGTGCTGGGAATTCTGGCGGCCTTCACCTTCTCGCACGGGGTGTCCGACGCGGCCGGACACCCCGAACGGTTCGGCCAGACGTTCCAGCTGGTCGCCTTCCTCGGCGACAACGGGCAGACCTACGGACCCGGGGACACGCTGACCAAGGCACTGGTCGCAGATCCGGACGTGACCGGTGTCAATGACGCTCGGGTGTCAGTTGCCTCGGGGGCGAAGGGCATCGGGTCGGTCACGCTCTACAGCTACAACGCAGGCGCCAAGCCTCTGGATGTCGTCGTCATCACCGGCCGCGTCCCGCGTTCCGCCGGCGAGGTGTTGCTTGCTCCGCGCAGCCTGAAGACGATGCGGGCGCACGTCGGCGGCACCGTTCTGCTCGCCGGCAACAAGCAGACGCCCCGACGGTTGGTGGTCACCGGCTCGGGTTTGGTGCCCAATGGCTTTCACAACGGCTACGACGACGGCGGTTGGGTAACCGACGCCGGCTACGACGCCCTGTTCACGGGGCACAAGTTCCGCCTCGAGTACGTGGCCCTGCGGCCCGGCGCGCGATCGCCGCACGCGAGCCAGACGCTGACGGCGGCGATCGCCAAGGGGCACCCTGACCTTTCGAACTTCGGCTTCCGACCGCCCGACACCCTGACGGAGGTGCGCGAACTTCGCGAGGTGCGCGGGATGCCCATCATGCTCGGCGTCTTCCTCGCGCTTCTGGCCGTCGGCGCGGTCGGGCACGCTCTCGCGACCGCCGTGCGGCGGCGCGCACACGATCTTGCGGTCCTCCGCGCGCTCGGCATGACGCAATGGCAGTGCCGGTGGGTGGTCGTCACGCAGGCGACGGTGTTCGCGCTCGCCGGGCTCGTCTTCGGCGTGCCGCTCGGGGTGGCCCTCGGTCGCACAGTATGGCGAGCAGTCTCGAACTACACCCCGTTCCAATACGTGGCGCCCACCAACACCCTCGTGCTGTTCCTCGTGATCCCGGCAGCGCTGGTCATCGCCAACGTGCTCGCAGCGTGGCCTGGACGCCGCGCGGCGAGCATGCGCATCTCGCACATCCTGAGGACGGAGTGACATGAACGTCGCCGCCGCCTGGCTGCGGATCGATCTGCGCCGACGCTGGCGCTCGCTCACCGTGCTCGTGCTCCTGATCGCTGTCGCGGGCGCAACGGTGATGGCCGCACTCGCGGGAGCGCGTCGCGGCGCCAGCTCGCTGCAGCGCCTGCAGGCGCACACGCTGCCCGCCACGTCGGCGATCCTGGCGAACAGTCCGGGCTTCGATTGGCGCCCGATCCGAGCCCTGCCCGAGGTGGAGGCCCTGACCACGTTCGTCGTCGACTACACCATCTCCTCGATCGGCATCCCGTCCGACGACCTGTCCTTCCCGCCCGGCGACGCGGAGACCATGCGCACGGTGGAGAAGCCGGTCGTGTTCTCCGGGCGGGTGTTCGACCCCGCTCGGGCCGACGAGGCGGTGATTACGCCCGGCCTGGCCGAGAAGTACCACAAGAGCGTCGGGTCCACCGTCCTTATCCAGCTGCCCACGCCGGCCGAGATCGCCAGCCAGAGCGGGTCCGGTCCGAACCATTCGTACACCGGGCCGCGCGTCACCGTGCACATCGTCGGCGTGATCAAGTCGCTCTGGTTCTCCGACCAGCCCGGCGGCAACGGGCAGCTGGTGCTGTCCCCGGGGATGATCGCGAAGTACCGCGAGAACATCGTGGGCGGTGCGGCACACGCGGACCGGAGCCTGAACTACGTCAACGCGCTGGTGCGGTTGCGCGGCGGCGAGCGGGCGATCCCGCAGCTGCGTGAGGATGTCGCCCGAATCACCGGCCGGTCGGACATCGACGTGTGGAACCTGCCCGAGCAGGCCCGCTCCATCCAGCATCAGCTGGCCTTCGAGGCCCGCTGCCTGCTCGCCTTCGGCCTGGTTGCGCTCGTGGCTGCGCTCTTCCTGGTGGGACAGGCGATCGTCCGGTTCGCCGCGGCCAGCACCTCGGAACTGCAGACGCTGCGCGCCCTGGGGATGAGCCCGCGGCAGGCAATCGGGACCGCGGCGGCGGCCCCCGTGATCGCGGGCGTCCTGGGGGCACTGCTCGCCGCCGCCCTCGCCGGCGCCGCGTCGCGGGTCTTTCCGATCGGCACGGCATCGCTGCTCGAGCCGGCACCTGGCACCTCGGTCGACTGGCTCGTCCTCGGATCCGGAGTGGTGGTCTTCAGCGGTCTCGTGTGTGTCGGCGCTGCCTCGGCCGCCTGGCTGGCCCTCGGTGCCGCCCGACGCTCCCAGGCGTCGCGCCGATCGACGGTGGCGCTCGCCGTGGCGCGGGCCGGCTTCCCGGTCCCCGTCGTGGTCGGTACCCGGTTCGCGCTGGAGTCCGGTCGCGGGCGCACCGCCGTACCGGTTCGGCCCGCCCTCATCGGCGCAGTGGCGGGGGTGCTCGGAATCCTGGCCGCGTTCACGTTCTCCCGCGGTGTGGACGACGCGGTCAGCCATCCCGAGCGGTTCGGCCAGACCTTCCAGGCCGTCACCTTCATGGGCGTGAACGGCCAGGACTTCGGCCCGGCCGGCGCGGTCCTGAAGGCGTTGACCGCCGAACCGAATGTCACTGGATTCGACGACGGCCGGACCGCGGTGGCCACCGGACCGGGCGGTAAGGGGTCGGTGTCGCTGTGGAACTACTCCGGAGGGTCGAAAAACCTCCCGGTCGTCGTGACCTCCGGCCGGATGCCCGAGGCCGCGAACGAGGTTGCGCTGGCGCCACGGTCATTGCGTGATCTGCACACCAGCGTCGGTGCGCAGCTGGAGCTGAACGGCAACCGGAAGCGGATGTTCACGGTCACCGGGACCGCCCTTGTGCCGGCGGGTCCGCACAACGGCTACGCCGACGGCGGATGGGTGGCCGACAGCGGATACGACGCGCTGTTCACGGGTTACAAGTACCGCATCGTGCTCGTCACGCTGCGGCCGAGCGCGCGCGGCCCGCACGCTGCCGCGGCACTCACGGCGGCGGTGACGAAGCGGTACCCGCAACTGAAGGGGGTCGAGTTCGAGAACCCGGACCCGCTCACGGAGATGGCTCAACTGCGCGAGGTGCGCGGGCTGCCTATCGCGCTCGGAATCTTCCTGGTGCTGCTGGCCGTGGGCGCCGTCGGGCACGCTCTCGCCACCGCCGTGCGTCGCCGAGCGCACGACATCGCCGTGCTGCGCGCGCTCGGCATGACGCAGTGGCAATGCCGGTGGGTCGTGGTGACCCAGGCGACGCTGCTGGCGCTCATCGGCCTTCTCTTCGGCGTCCCGCTCGGCTTGGCCGCGGGCCGGGTCGTGTGGCGTACCGTCGCCGACTACACGCCGCTTCAGTACGTGGCTCCGGTGGCGGCCTGGGCGATGCTGCTCATCGGCCCGGCTGCCCTCCTGCTCGCCAACCTTCTTGCCGCGTGGCCAGGGCGGCGGGCCGCCCGCCTGCGCATCTCCCACATCTTGAGGACGGAGTGACATGACCGGGCTGGCCGTGGTGTCGATCGTCCTGGCGGCCGTGTGGGCGGCCGCCGGGACGCTCGTACTCCGACGCCGGGCAGCGGCGCGGCGCGTGCCTCTCGCAGGCGCGTGCGGCGCGGTCGCCCTCACTCATGTCCTGGCCGCCGTCCGGCCCGCGCTCGCGCCCCTCGTTCTCGCGGCCTGGGTGATCTTCGCCGTCGGCCTCCCGGACGGGCTGCTCGGCACGATCGTGCGCCGTGGGACCGGGGCGGCGGCGGTGCTCGCGGCGGCGGCCTGGTCAGCGGTGCTCATCACGGGCGGCGACACACCGCCCATGACCACGTTCGTCATCGCGGCGTTGGCGGCCAGCGCGTGCGGTGCGCTCGCCTCGATCACGCGCTACCCGAAGGCGACTGTGGAACAGCGGCGTGTGCTGCGCTGGATGGCCGCGGGGTCCGTACTGTCGGCCGGATACATCGCGGTGTGCCTGGCGTTGAACCTGATGACCGACGAGCCGCGACCTCTCGTCGTGTGGGTCGCCGTGGGCCTGCTCTTCGTCCCCCTCGCCCAGATCCTGGCCGTCGGCGTCACGGGCACTCGCGCGTCCTCGGCCGTGCTCGTCGAGGCCATCGCCGCCGCCGGGCTCGGCGCTCTGGTTGTCGTCGTCTATCTGGTCGTCGTCGTCGGCATCAACGGCGCTCCGCGAGGGCACGAGCGTGACGTCCTGCTCGCCAGCCTCGCGGCCGCGATCGTCGTCGCCGCCCTGGCGGTACCGGTGCGCCACCGCCTCGCTGCCTTCGCCGGGCGGTTGATCGGGGCCACCGAGCCCTCGACGGATGAGGTGGTGAGCGGCTTCGGCGCGCGGATGAGCCGCGCGGTTCCAATGGACGAGCTGATGCTGCAGCTCGCGGAGTCGCTGCGAGCGACGGTCGCGCGCGCCGGTGCCGAGATCTGGACGGGCGCCGGAGCGGTGCTGACGAGAACGGTCAGCGTGCCCTCGCGCGGGGCCGACCGATTGGAACTCGGGGAGCAGGAGCGGATCGTCGTGGGCCGGGCCCGCATCGGCGGTCCCGGCTGGTCGGCGGTGTGGCTGCCCCAGCTCGACCGTCCCGCCGGATATCAGCGGGTGGTGCCCGTCGCGCATCTCGGCGAATTGCTCGGCCTGATCGTCGTGCGTCGCGCTCCGGACGAGGAGGACTACACCGAGGACGACGAACGGGCGCTGGTCGAGGTCGCCCGCCAGCTCGGGCTGGCGCTGCACAACGTCCGCCTCGACTCGGCGCTGCAGGCGTCGTTGGCCGAGCTGGCCGAACGCAACGAGGAGCTGCAGGCGTCCCGGCTGCGCATCGTCACCGCGGCGGACTCGTCGCGGCGCGCCATCGAGCGCAACCTGCACGACGGCGCCCAGCAACACCTGGTGGCCCTGGCGGTGAAGCTCGGTCTCGCGCGGGCCATCGCCGAGGACGGCGACAGCGAGACTGTCCTCCGCCTGCTCGAGGATCTGCGTGGGGACGTCCAGACGACGATCGGCGAACTGCGCGAACTGGCGCACGGCATCTATCCGCCGCTGCTGCGCGACCGCGGCCTCGGCGAAGCGCTCCGGACCGCGGCGAGACGGTCCCCATTGCCGTGTTCGGTCGAGGTGGATCTACCGGGCCGCTACCCCGAGGAGATCGAGACGGCCGCGTACTTCTGCTGCCTCGAGGCGATGCAGAACGCCGGGAAGTACGCCGGCGAGGGAGCGACGATCACGGTCCGGCTGCACGGCACGCCGGAGAGCCTGTGCTGCGAACTCGCTGACGACGGCGCCGGGTTCGACATGTCGGCGGCGGCCTACGGCAACGGCTTCCTCAACATGCGCGACCGGCTCGGCGCCATCAGCGGAGAGCTGAGCGTGGAATCGGCGCCGGGGCGGGGCACGGTCGTCCGGGCGGTCATCCCGGCCCAACCGATCGACGCAGTGGCTAGCTGAGAAGGGCCTCGCGCAGGATCCGTGGGGTGAGGTCCTCCTTGCGGACGTACGCGGCGGCGCCACACGTCAGCGCGTCAGCCGGAAGGTCGTCGGCCTGGTAGGTGGACAGCAGGATCACGCGGGTGCCGGGTACCGCCTCGACGATGCGGCGGGTCGCTTCGATGCCGCTGATCCCGGGCAGGTTGATGTCCATCAGCACGATGCCGGGCGCGGTGGCTTCGGCCGCGAGGACGGCGTCCTCGCCGGATGCCGCCTCAGCCACGACCTGCCAGCCCTTGAGCAGGGACACGACCGTGCGCGCGACGTCACGGAACGGCGGCTGGTCATCGACGATCAGCACGTTCACCGTCGAGGCCGCGCTGTCCATTCGGATGTCGAGAGGACTGCTCACCCGTCAAGTCTTGATGATCTTCGCCGAAACGACAAGGGTGCTAGCTACCCTTGTCGCGCTCGGACAGGTGCATGAGAACCGCCGCGACCCGCCGGTTGAGATCGGGCGTCACACCCAGGCCGAGCTTGGCGAACAGGGCATTGATGTGCTTCTCGACGGCCCGCTCGGACAGGAACAGGGTGGCCGCGACCGCAGCGTTGCTCTTGCCCTGGGCAACCTGATCCAGGACCTCCAGCTCCCGGGCGGTCAGCGCCGAGAGGGGAGAGGACGATCGACGGGTTGACGCCGCGACGAGGACGTCGACGACGGTCGGATCGATGACCGATCCGCCCTGTGCCACGGTCCGGATGGCGTCCGCGAGCTGGTCCGGTTCGCTGACCCGCTCCTTGAGCAGGTAGGCCCGCCCCGCACTGCCGCCGGCGAGAAGTTCGTTGGCGTAGGCGGGCTCGGCGTACTGCGAGAGCACCACGACCCCGACCTCCGGATGGGAGTCCCGCAGCTCGACCGCCATGCGGATGCCCTCGTCGCCGAACGCCGGCGGCATGCGCACGTCGGTGACGACGACATCGGGCACCTCGGCCGCCACCAGTCGCCGCAGCGCGGGTAGATCCGCACAGTCACCGATCACCGTGAGATCGGGCTGACGTTCGATGACAAGGCGAACGCCCTCGCGCACCAGCAGCGAGTCCTCGGCGATCAGTACCCGCAGCGCCATGGTCCAACCCTCCCCGCGTCGCGGTGACGCCTCAGCGCTTGCCGATGTCGACGAAGGAACGCTCGGTGGGGCCGGTGTAGAGCTGGCGCGGACGACCGATTTTCGTGGACGGATCGTTGATCATCTCGTTCCACTGGGCGATCCAGCCCGGCAGCCGACCGATCGCGAACAGCACCGTGAACATGCGTGTCGGGAAGCCCATCGCGCGGTAGATCAACCCGGTGTAGAAGTCGACGTTGGGGTACAGCTTGCGCGAGACGAAATAGTCGTCCTGCAAGGCCACCTGTTCGAGGTCGATGGCGATGTCGAGCAGCTGGTCACGCTTGCCTATCGCGTTGAGGACCTCGTCGGCGGACTTCTTCACGATCGCCGCGCGCGGGTCGTAGTTCTTGTACACGCGGTGCCCGAAGCCCATCAGCTTGACTCCGTCCTCCTTGCTCTTCACCTTGTTGACGAAGGCCGATACGTCGCCGCCGTCATCGCGGATCTGCTCGAGCATCTCGAGGACTGCCTGGTTGGCGCCGCCGTGCAGCGGCCCGAAGAGAGCGTTGATGCCGGCCGAAACCGACGCGAAGAGGTTGGCCTGTGACGACCCCACGAGGCGGACGGTGGACGTCGAGCAGTTCTGCTCGTGGTCGGCATGCAGGATGAACAGCTTGTCGAGCGCGCGGGCAATCGCGGGGTCGACCTCGTAGGGCTCGGCCGGGAACCCGAACGTCATCCGCAGGAAGTTCTCGACGAGACCGAGCGAGTTGTCCGGGTAGAGGAACGGTTGTCCGACGCTTCGCTTGTAGGCGTAGGCCGCGATCGTCGGTAGTTTGGCCAGCAGCCGGTAGGTCGACAGCTCGAAGTCCTCGACATCGAACGGGTCGAGGAACGCCTGGTAGAACGTCGACAGGGCTGAGACGGCCGAGGAGAGCACTGGCATCGGATGCGCATCGGCCGGGAAGCCCTCGAAGAACCGCTTCATGTCCTCGTGCAGCAGCGTGTGCCGCCGGATGTTGTTCTCGAACGCCGCGAGCTGATCGGCCGTCGGCAGCTCGCCGTGGATGAGCAGGTAGCTGACCTCGATGAAGGTGGAGTTCTCGGCCAGCTCGTCGATCGGGTACCCGCGATAGCGCAGGATGCCGGCGTCACCGTCGATGTAGGTGATCGCCGAGGTGCACGACGCCGTGTTGCCGAAACCGGGGTCGTAGGTGACCAGGCCGGTGCTGCCCAGCAGCTTGCTGATGTCCGCGCCGGCCGAGCCCTCGCTCGCCGGCCGGATGGGCAGGTCGAGCGGTTCGTGGCCGGGGGTGTTCAGGACGGCGGATTCGGATGCGTCGGACATGGGTCCCCTCTCGGCAGCAGACTCGGGTGCGAACCTACCGCGCAGTAGCGGCCGGTTCGCGCTCAGTCGAGCGCTAGGTTCTGCAGCCGCACCTGGCCGCGCGCGACAAGCCGCTCCTCGGCGTCGTGCACCTCGACTAGCCACAGCTGCTGGCTGCGGCCGCGATGGATCGGGGTGGCCGTGGCGGCCAGGCGTCCCTCCCGCGCCGAGCGCAGGAAGTCCGTGTGATTGGAGACGCCGACGACCTTGCCCCGCTCGCCGTACCAGAGCGCCGCGCCCACACTCGCGCTCGCCTCGACGACCGAGCAGTACACGCCGCCGTGCACGATGCCGTAGGGCTGCAGGTGCTGGGCGTCGATCGTCCAGCTCATCACGACCCGGTCGGCAGTCGCCTCGTCGAGCGAGAAACCCAGCGCCCGGTTCAGCCCAGTGGCCATCACGTCGTCCAGCACCAGCCGACCGTAGCGCGGTCGATCGAGGCGATCGGTGCGGGGTCAGCCGCCTGTGCGACGCAGCGCAAGGGCCGCCAGCGCCACCGCGTCCTTGGTCGCCGTGTCTCCGGTCGCCACGGCGGGGTCGATGCTGACCGCGACCGTGCGCTGTCCGGATGCGACGACGGCCAGGGGGAGCTCATAACCAGCGCCCGTTCCGCCGGTGAGGACGTGCCCGGGCCGGCTGGCGACGACGGCGTCCGCGCCGGTCGCGCCGTGGCCGGTGTAGTCGTCCACGGTGGCGGTGATCCGGGCGGCGGCCTGCGCCGGCGTCGAGTAGAGGCTGATGCCGATCTCGATCTTGGGTGTTGTGGCATTACCGCGACCGGTGACGCCGTAGCGGCAGTTCAGGTAGGCGATCCGGCCGATGCCCTTGTCGGGTTGTCCGACCACGAAGGCGTCCGCACCGGCGACGTCGGCAACGTGGATCGCGGCCGTGATGTCAAAGTGCGGCAGCAGGGTTCCGCAGTCGCCAGTGAGCTTGGTCTGGTGGGGGGGCACGGAAGCGGAGGTGGACGGAGCTGCCGAACTGGTGGCCACACTCGTGGACGGTGACGTCGAGGTCGAGTCCCGGCCCGACGGCGGCACCGTGACGGTGACGATTGGGGCCGGCGGGCTCGACGTGCAGGCCGCCAGCACCGCGATCGCCGCGGCACAGGTCGCGGCGCGGACGGCACCCTGGATCATGCGACCAGGCTAAGCCGGGGAGCGGCGCCAGAGGAGCACCATCACCCGCGCGTCGCCCTATTCGGAGTAGACCCGGGCCAGGGCTTCCCAGGTCTTCTCGCCGCACACGCCGTCGTCCTTCAAGGAGCTGTGCTGCTGGAAGGCAATGACCGCGGTCTGCGTCGGGTTGCCGAAGGTGCCGTCGACCGCGTCGTGGAAGTAGCCCAGCTGGGTCAGGGCGCGCTGCAGGTAGCTCACGTCGTCGCCCGTGTCATGCAGCTCGACCGTTCCCCGCACACCACCGTGATGTCGCCACTCCACCTCGACCTGGCGGCCGGTCTCGAAGGCGTCCCCTTCCTCGTACAGCCGGCGGTAGGACTCGTAGTCGCCGCTCGCATAGACGCCTTGGGTGGTCGCGGCGCCGGACCCGTAGAAGCTTTCATATCCCTGCAGCGCTTCGTCGGTGGCGCCGTCGGCCGTCGACTGGGTGATCTTCTGCGCAACCGCGGCATCGGCGATCGCCTGGGTGAGGTCCATCGACGCCATGAGTGCGGCAGCATCCTGACCGAGACCAGCCTGGGCCCGCGCCTCGCGGAAGGTGAGCTCGGCGTGCCGGGACTCGTGATAGATCGTGTTCGCGACCTGACCGAGCTGCTGCTCGTTCAGGCTCTCGACGTAGGCCGCGTCGAAGTGGTCGGGGTTCACGGCGACGAACCACTGCTTGTTGGACCGGAACTCGGCCAACGTATTCGTGCCGGACAGATTCGGGTCGAAGCTGTACGTCGGCAGCGGGACGTTCAACTCGCCGAGTTCCTGCAGAGCGGCGGCCATCAACTGGTCGAGTCGGTCATTCGGCGCAGTCGAACTGTGCATCGTGCCGTAGGCGCTGGCGACGTAGTCGTCCACATGGGCCTCGTCGCGCAGTCCGACATGCGGGCTGGCGGCACCGTTGAGGCTCGCCCAGGTGTCGGCACCGACCGAGCCGTCGGAATGCAGCCCGGCCGTGTCCTGGTACTTGGTCACCGCCACGTGGGTACGCCAGCCGAAGTCGCCGTCGATCCGGCCGCCGTAGAAGCCGCTCGCGTGGAGCAGCCGCTGAAGTTCCTGGACCTCGGCGCCCTTTGCGCCCTGCTTGAGGATGGTCGGCATGGCGATCTCTCCGATCGGGGGTCGCCGGGCGGGGCCCGGATGACACCAGGGTCGGGGTCGACGCGCCTTCGCGACATGCCTGAACGTGCAGCCGATCGGGCGTGGCGACGGGTCTAGCGGAGCAGCGCTCTGGTCAGGACGCTTCGGCGCGCGCCAACGGCACCGCACTCGTCACGGGCAGGACGACCCAGGCGAGCACCGTCAACGGTGAAAGCGCCACCAGGGTGACCCAGAGCGGGAACAGGGCGACGCCGAGCATCGACGTCGGCGAGATCACCGACGCGCGGCCGAGCAGGTGCAGTCGGAGGCCGGGGCGCAGTGGAGTTAGGTCTACTTCACGCCCGCGCGCGGACGCGGACGCGCTCGGACCGGCACCGGCGGAGTGCGGCTGAACTCGAGCACACCGTCGTCGATCGGGCCGCGGCGCAGCACCGGCACGTCGCGCAGATAGTCGTTGCGGACCTTCCACGGCCCGCGCGTCCCCTGCCGGGGCATCCGGTCGTTGCCGCGCCGGACGTACCCGGAGTCGAGACTGCCGAGCAGTGAACCCTCGGCGCGGTCGTCGTCCGAAGCGTGCACGACGAACTGGCCGTACCCGTGCGCGTCCATGTGGTTGAGCAGCCGGCAGATGTATTCGCAGGCGATGTCGACCTTGAGCGTCCAGGAGGCGTTGGTGTATCCGAAGACGAGCATCGCGTTCGGCGCGCCGGACAGCAGGACGCCCTTGTACGTGACGGCCTGGTTCAGGACGAGGGGTTCGCCGTCGAGCTCGATCGCGGCGCCGCCCAGCATCTGCACCTGCAGGCCGGTGGCCGTAACGATGACGTCGGCCGCCAGTTCGTCGCCCGAGGTCAGCTTGATGCCGGTCTCCGTGAACGTCGCGACCGTGTCGGTGACGATGTCGGCCTGGCCCTGCCGGATCGTGCGGAACAGATCCCCGTCCGGCACGATGCACAGCCGCTGGTCCCACGGGTCGTACTTCGGAGTGAAGTGCTTGAGGTCGGACGTCCCGCGTAGCTGCCGCTTGGCGCCGGCCAGCAACAGGGCGCGCATCGCTCTCGGCTGGGACTTCGCGAGCTTGTACAAGCCACGCTGCATCGTGATGTTGCGGCGGCGGGCGAGCTTGTAGACGGTGGCGGCTGGGAGGATCCGAAGCAGCTTCTCCGCGATCTTGTCCTCGGCGGGCAGCGACACGATGTAGCTGGGCGAGCGTTGCAGCATGGTGACGTGCGCGGCGGTCGGGGCCATCGCGGGGACCAGCGTCACGGCCGTGGCACCGCTGCCGATGATCACCACCTTCTTACCGGTGTAGTCGAAGTCCTCCGGCCAATGCTGCGGATGGATGATCTGGCCTTGGAATCGGTCCTCGCCCGGGAACTCCGGACGGTACCCAGCGTCGTAGTTGTAGTAGCCCGTGCAGGGGATCACGAACGTCGCCGTGAACGTCTTCTTCCGGCCTGTCGCCTCGTCGGCCGTCTCGACCGTCCACTTGCCCTCCGGGGTCGACCAGCTCGCCTTGAGCACCTTCATGCCGTAGCGGATGTGTTCCTCGACGCCGTACTCGGCGGCGGTCTCGCGCACGTAATCCTGGATCGAATCGCCGTCGGCCAGCACCTTCGTCCCGTGCCACGGCCGGAAGCTGTAGCTGAACGTGTACATGTCCGAGTCGGAGCGGATCCCCGGATAGCGGAACAGATCCCATGTCCCGCCCATGCTCGGCCGGCGCTCCAGGATCGCGTAGCTCCGCCCCGGACACTCGCGGGTCAGATGGCACGCTGCGCCGATCCCGGAGATGCCCGCACCCAAGATCAGGACGTCGAGGTGTTCGACTGCCATCAAGGACCTCCAGCCGCAGTGGTGGGTTGACGGTATCTCAGACACCGTGTCGCGCACATGTGCGGGTCGTCACCCAGTCAAGACCGTCGGCGCCGGCGAGGCTGTGACCGGCGTCGACCCCCGGACGTTCTTGATTGGTCTGCTCGCTGCGAGCACGCTGGGTACCGGTGGGCGCCTGCGAAGAGCCGGTGGAACTGTGCCCGGGAGGCCTGGATGGTTACCCGAACGAGCGAGCGGATCGCCGGGGCACCGGCCGCGCTGCGCCGAGTGGGGACATTGGTCGCCGAGTGGTTGCCGACGGTGCTGCTCGACGGGGTGCGGGTGGGGGGATAGCCCGTGGGGATGGATCTCGGGGCGCTGGCGGCCCGCTATCACCGGGCGTTCAACGATCGCGACTTCGACGTCTGGCATGAGGTGTTCGACGAGGACGTCGAGCTGCTCATAGATGGCCTGGCGTTTCGTGGCGTCGACGCTGCGGTCGGGTACGGGGTCGCGAGCGTGAGCCAGTTCCCGGGGCTGTCCATCGCCTCCGAGCGGATCGTCGCGCAATCCGACGACACGATCGTCACCGAGATCGACCTCGTGAGCGGCGATCCCGCCGGCGGGCAGGTGCGGCGGCAGGGCACGGCCTGCGAGATCTGCCGGGTGCGCGACGGGCGCATCGTGTCGTGCCGCAGCTACTACATGCCCGAGCGGGCCGACCGCGCGGACGCGGTCCGGGTGCCGGGGCGCGCCGAGGCGGGCGTGGTCGCCGAGGAGCAGGCGGCGCTGCGACGGGTGGCGACGCTCGCCGCGCGGGGAGTCGCGCAGGAGGAGTTGTTCGCGGCCGTGACCGAGGAGACCGGCTGGCTGGTGGCCGCCGACACAACCTCGCTGTTGCGGTTCGAGCCTGATGACACCGTCACGCTGGTGGCGGCTTGGAGCGCGCGGCAGGCCGACTTGCCGATCGGCTCCAGCCGTCCCGTGGACGAGCAGCTGCGGTCGATGCGGGAGACCG
>JAVHVH010000216.1:0-2512 GCA_032160665.1 Pseudonocardiales bacterium | reverse complement strand
CCCAGTCGCCGGCGTCATCATGGCCCGCGTGTGGTCGCGCGGCCTGCTGGTCCTCGAGTTCGGCGGCATGCGAAGTGACTACGGATCGCCGTGGCCGGTCAGTCCTGAGATCGCCGGCTGGGAGATTCACCTCGTCGACGCGTGCGGCCGGGTGTTCCGCTGCTACGGCGGACCGGACAGCTCCATCGACGACGACCTCGACCGGCTGCGCGCGCGCATCCACGGCGCCGGCGCGCAGATCCAGACCCCCGTCGTCCGGACCCAGAGCACGCCGGCACCGGTCGAGGGTGCCCTGGCCGCGCAGGTCGCACGGTTGATGGCGCGCGCCTCCTGACTCATCCCGGCCCGTCCACGGCACAATGGCGGGCGTGATCCCGACCGCGGTGTGGGCCACGCTGGCCGGGATCCTCGGACTCGCGATCGGCTCGTTCCTCAACGTCGTCATCTACCGCGTCCCCGTCAACGAGTCGGTCGTCAGCCCGCCTTCGCGGTGCCCGTCGTGCGGCAGCGCGATCCACAATCGGCACAACGTCCCGGTGCTGGGCTGGCTGGTGCTGCGCGGCAAGTGCTTCGCCTGCAAGGCACCGATCAGCCCGCGCTACCCGGTGGTCGAGGCGTTGACCGGCCTGCTGTTCGCCGCGGTCGCCATCCGCTTCCTGCACCTGCACCAGGCCGAGGCGCTGCCGGCCTACCTGTACTTCGCCGCGATCGGCATTGCGCTGACGATGATCGACATCGACCACAAGCGGTTGCCGAACAAGATCGTCCTTCCTTCGTACATCGTCATCGGCGTGCTGCTGACCATCGCGTCCATCGCCTCGCACGACTGGTGGGCGTTGGCCCGGGCCGGCATCGGCGCGGCGGCCCTGTTCGCCGGGTTCTTCGCACTCGCCTTCGCCTACCCGGCCGGGATGGGATTCGGGGACGTGAAGCTGGCGGGCGTGCTCGGCGGGGTGCTGGCCTACCTGTCCTGGTCCACGCTCGCCGTCGGCGCGTTCGGCGGCTTCCTGCTCGGGGCGGTGGGCGGCGTCGTCCTGATGGCGGTAGGCCGCGGCAACCGCAAGACGGCGATCCCGTTCGGTCCGTACCTGATCGTCGGTGCGCTGGTGGCGATCTTCGCGGCGCATCCGATCGCGGACGCCTACCTACGGATGGTCGGACGCAACTGAGCCGGGCGTGCCGCTCTTCGTGCCGCGCGACCCACCTGGAACGATCGTCGGATGTCCGAACCCACCGCCTTCCTGCTCGCGCTGCGGGCCTCGACCGCGGACCTGCTGCAGGGCTTGGCCGCCGAACAGTGGTCTGACGCCGACGTCGCCGCGCCGTCCCTGTGTGACGGATGGACCCGCGGACATGTCCTGACCCACCTCGCCCGCAACGCCGACGGCATCGCGGCCACCCTCGCCGGCGCCCTGCGCGGTGAGGTCGTCGAGCGTTACCCGGACGGGTGGGACGCGCGCAATGCCGACATCGACGCCGGCGCCGCCCGCCCGCTCGCCGAGCTGGTGGCCGACGTCCGGGACTCGGCCGAGCGACTGGACCGGGTGCTCGGTGCGATCGCCGACGCGCAAGCGTGGAGCCGTCCCACCGAGCACGGGCATCCCGCGGCGCACTGGGTGTTCGCGCGCTGGCGCGAGGTCGAGATCCACCGCCTGGACCTCGCCGGTGACTACGGCCCGCGGCGCTGGCCGGCGGTCTTCGTCGAGAACCTGCTGGCCGAGGCCGGCGAGACGCTGGCCGAGCGGGCCGAGGTACCGGTGCGGGTCGTGGTCACGGCCGAGGATTCGCTCTCGGGCGAGCAGGTGGGCTCGGTGTGGACGGCGGGTGAAGGCGACCGCGTCGAGGTCACCGGTCCGGACTGGGCCGTGCTCGCCTGGATGGTGGGCCGCCCGTCGACCGCGGGTGACGCGCTGAGCGCGGCGCCACCGCTGAAGCCGTGGCGCTGATCCGACCAGCTCGGCGCGCTACCCGCTGAAAACCGGGGGGGTGCTCAGCGGGCAGCGCTGCCAGCGACCATCCGAACGACGGGCGCGCATAACAGGAGTGCCCGCCGCCCCGAACGGTCCGTGGTAACCGTCCACCTACCGGGGCGCTGGCGCCAGAGCCATGAGTCCTCCGATGTTCCTCTCCGCTGGCACGCCTTGGACGACTCCGGGGCGTGGAGGTGCGAGTTTGTCGGACGGCGTCCGGAATGTAGGCGTGATTTGCGACGGGCAGCCGCGGAAGCGGCAGACAGCACGAATCCTCGGCACGCTGAGCGCCGACTCGATCTTCATCGCGAGCACAAATCGGGACGCGGCGCGTCCTTCAGGGGGAGCTCTTTAATGAAGGTCAGCCGGACCTGTGGTGCAGTCCTGTCAATTTCCGCGCTCGTGGCTGGTGGTCTCGTAGCTCTTGCCGGCCCGGCCGCTGCGGCAACACAGGTGCAAACCGTGGCCCCAGCCTTCAGCGGCTCGGCGGACCCGAACGTCACCTTCAACACGACCGCAGTCTGCGACGAGTGCTACCCCGA
>JAVHVH010000196.1:0-3514 GCA_032160665.1 Pseudonocardiales bacterium | reverse complement strand
GATGCATCTCGGCGCGCCATTCGCCGTCCATCGATGGCAGTTCGATCTCACTGAAGACAACGTCGACGATGCCATCCAGGATCTCGTCCTTGTTGGCGACGTGGTGGTACAGCGACATGGGTTTGACGTCGAGCTCGTGCGCGAGTGAGCGCATCGTCAGCGAACCGAGTCCCGTCGCGTCGGCGATGGCGACGGCACCGAGCAGCACCCGCTCGCGGCTGAGCGGAGCGCGTCGCGGCGGAGTCTTGCTGGCTTGTTTCGGCATCTCGGTTCCGGACGATAGCAGTTTCGTACTTAGTACGGTACAGTCCCCTACTAAGTACGGTGAAGCGCAGCCGGGCGCCACCGGATCGAGAGGAGCACGACATGGGCACCGAACTGCACCGCGCGACGGACGCTCCGACGACGACCAAGACGACGGCGGCCAAGACGACGGCGGCCAGCACGGCACCAGCCACGATGCAGGCGATCGTGCAGGACAGCTACGGCACCGCCGAGGTCTTGCGCCTCGACCGGATCGCGCGTCCCGCGCCCGCCGCCAACGAGGTGCTCGTGCGAGTGCACGCGGCCGGCCTCGACCGCGGCACGTCCCACCTCACCACGGGCAAGCCGTACCTGATGCGCATCATGGGTTTCGGGTTCCGCCGACCGAAGAACCGGGTACCCGGACGGGACGTCGCCGGCACCGTCGTTGCGGTCGGTTCGTCGGTAACGAAGTTCTCCACCGGCGACGAGGTGTACGGGATCAGCAAGGGCGCGTTCGCCGAGTACGCCGTCGCCGCAGACAACAAGATCGCCCGCAAGCCGGCCAACGTCACCTTCGAGCAGGCCGCGGCGGTCCCGGTGTCCGGGCTGGTAGCACTGCAGGGCCTGACGGACGCCGGGATCGAGGCCGGACAACGCGTGTTGATCATCGGCGCGTCAGGCGGCGTGGGTACGTTCGCCGTGCAGCTGGCTAAGGCCTTCGGGGCCGAAGTCACCGGCGTGAGCAGCACCTCGAAGGTCGAGCTGGTCCGAAGCCTCGGCGCCGACCACGTCCTCGACTACACCCAGGCGGACTTCGCCGACGGTCAGCACCGCTACGACCTGATCCTCGACATCGGAGGCAACTCGAAGCTCTCGCGGCTCCGGCGCACGCTGACGCCGCGCGGGACCCTCGTCATCGTCGGTGGTGAGGCCGGCGGGCGGTGGACGGGTGGCTTCGGCCGGCAGCTGCGGGCCGTCGCGCTGTCGCCCTTCGTGCGCCAGCGGCTGACCATGCTCGCCGCCAAGGAACGCTCCACCGACCTCGAACGACTCACCGAGCTCATCGAGGCGGGCGCCGTGACGCCGAGCATCGACCGGACCTACCCGCTGGACCAGGTGCCCGACGCCGTCCGCTACCTCGAGGCCGGAAGCGTCCGCGGCAAGGTCGCCATCACGATCCGCGCGGAGTAACGAGCAACGAGCTACTTCGCCTGAAGGTTGAAGCTGACCGATGCCGAGCTGCCCGAGTAGCGATACAGGTCGCTCCCGGTCGGTGCGTAGCTGGCCGTCAAGGGGTACTTGCCGTTCTTCTGAGTCAGCTTGAGCGAGTACGTGACGATGCCGGTCGCGTTCGTCGCGGCCGAAACAGTTTGGCTACCGAGCTTGAAGGTGACGGTCCGACCGGCCAACGGCAGCCCGGTCGCGTCCTTGAGCGCAGCGCTCAGGGTGACGAACTTGTTGGGTCCGCCCGTGAGGGCGCCGGTGTAGGTGACGGTTGTCGCCTTGACCGCCTCGCTGTACGCCGCGGAGCTGTCGGCCGCGGTGTACAGGCTGTCGCCCGCGAATCCGGCCGACACCACATAGTCACCTGCATCGAGCAGCGGCGTGAAGGCGCGGCTGGCGATCCCAGACGTGTTGGTCGACGCCGAGCCGGCTGGCACTACGTCGAAGATGAGGTTGACGGTCTGGAAGGTGACGGTTCGACCCTGGACCGGTGAGCCGAACTCGTCGGTGAGTGACGCGGTGAGCGCGCCGACGGTGTTGTACGTGCCGGTGTGCTCGCCGAGGTAGCTGGCGACGACCGAACGCTTGCGGATCGTCACGCTGGTCGTGTTGGTCGCGCAGGCCACGAAGCGATCGCACGCGCGCAGGGTGGCGGTGTACACGCCGGGCGTCGAGTAGGCATGTCGGACCCGCGGACCGCCCGTGGCGCTGGGTGAGCCATCCCCGAAGTCCCAGCGGTAGGTGAGCGTCGACTGGTCATCGATGCCCGGATCGGTCGCGCTGCCGTTGAGCGCGACCGGGATGCCCCAGGCGGCGCCGGCGGCGGGGCCCGCGTCCACGGCCGGAGGCTGGTTGGTGATGGCGACCGAGAAGGTCGTGCTCGACGTGAGGCCGGTGGCGTCGGTCGCCGTCACCTGGCCGCTGTAGAGCCCGCTGCCGCCGAAGGTGTGCACGGGATGGGCGCCGAAGGCCACGCCGCCGTCAGAGAAATCCCAGCGCAGCGTCGGGAAGCCGCACACGCTGCTGCTCCCGCTGCCGTCGAAGGGCACTGCTTGACCCTGGTCACCGCTGTACGTTCCGCCGCTGCCCGCGTCGACCACCGGGGGAATGTTGTTCTTCGCCAGTGCGCCGAGATCGACGGTCTGATCCGGAGCGGTGAGCGGCAGCGCGATGCCGGCCGCGGACGAGGTGACGGACCCCAGCGTTCCACCGAACAGGTCCACGTCGACGACATCGGTAAGCGTCGCCTCGAAATGGACCGCCGTCGTCGTGGCCAGGTCGACGCCCGGTGTGTAGGACAGCCCGGTCAAGGAGTACTGGACGTTGTTACCGGCGGGCTGGGCGCAGGAGAAGTGCACCGGATCGGTGACGGTCGACGGGGACGCACCGGCAAAGGTGAGCGGCGCCGTCTGTGGGGCGCCGCCGCCGACGACTTGCACCGAACGCACAGTGGCAACGCCGGCGCCGTTGATGGTTGCCGTGACGCTGACCCGCACGGACAGGTTGATGGTCAAGCCGGGCGACAAGAGCACTTGCGGGATGACGACGATCGACGCGACTGGCACGTCAATGGCGCCGGAGCTGCAGGTCGTGGGGGCATCGCCGGGTAACGGCATCGAGCAGAGGAAGGGAAGGGTGAACGGCTCGTCCACCGGCGTCAGCGTTGCCGCCGGGACAAACGCGGTCCCACCGGCAGGATCGGAGAACGCGCCGTATTGCATGGTGAGGTGACCCGTTGCCGTCATCGTCCCGATCAGGGGGGTGAGTTTGTCGGTGACGGTCAACGTCTGGCCTTGCCGTAGCAGGCTGTCGTCGTAAGTCAGGGTCGTGTTCGATGCCGGGGCGTAGGACAGGCTGCTCACCTGCGTGTTCACCGAGGCGCCGAAGGCCCAGCTCGCCGGTCCGGCGACGAGCCAATCGGGGTAGCACTCGTCGCAGACTGCGGTCGTGTTGAAGGTGACGTTCGGGTCCGCCGAGCCGCTGAAGGCTGGGGCCACGGTTTGCACCTGTGTTGCCGCAGCGGCCGGGCCGGCAAGAGCTACGA
>JAVHVH010000122.1:0-23473 GCA_032160665.1 Pseudonocardiales bacterium | reverse complement strand
CAGAGCAACAACAGCCGGCCATTCGGCTCGGATTTGGAGAGTTTGCAGTGATTCAGCAGGAGTCGCGACTTCGGGTCGCCGACAACACCGGTGCCAAGGAGATCTTGTGCATCCGGGTGATGGGCGGCTCGGGGCGGCGCTACGCGGGCATCGGCGACATCATCGTGGCGACCGTCAAGGACGCCCTGCCCGGCGCCGGGGTGAAGAAGGGCGATGTCGTCAAGGCGGTCATCGTGCGCACCGTCAAGGAGCGTCGCCGGCCGGATGGCAGCTACATCCGCTTCGACGAGAACGCTGCGGTGCTCATCAAGCAGGACGGCGAGCCGCGCGGCACGCGCATCTTCGGCCCGGTGGGCCGTGAGCTGCGCGACAAGCGGTTCATGAAGATCATCTCGCTGGCACCGGAGGTGCTCTAGCTGTGAAGGTTAAAAAGGGCGACGAGGTCGTCGTCATCGCAGGCAAGGACCGTGGCGTCCGGGGCAAGGTCATCGCGGCCGACCCGCTGACGAACAAGGTCGTCGTCGAGGGCGTCAACCGGGTCACCAAGCACACCCGGATCACCACCGGCAACCGCGGCGCGAAGCAGGGCGGCATCGAGCACATCGAGGCGCCGATCAGCGCCAGCAACGTGATGGTGATCGACCCTGAGGGCAAGGCAACGCGCGTCGGTTACCGACGTAATGAGGAGAGCGGCAAGAACGTGCGGATGTCCCGCCGCTCCGGAAAGGACCTAACGTGACCACCGCGACCGACTCTGCCGGCACTCTCGCGCCGACTCCGCGGCTCAAGACGCGTTACCGCGACGAGATCGCGCCGGCGCTGAAGGAGCAGTTCGAGTTCGGCAACGTCATGCAGGTCCCCGGCCTGGTGAAGATCGTCGTCAACATGGGCGTCGGCCAGGCGGCCAAGGACAGCAAGCTGATGGACGGCGCGGTCCGCGACCTGACGCTGATCACCGGCCAGAAGCCGCTCGTGCAGAAGGCCCGCAAGTCGATCGCCCAGTTCAAGCTGCGCGAGGGCATGCCGATCGGCGCCAAGGTCACCCTGCGCGGCGACCGGATGTGGGAGTTCCTGGACCGCCTGCTCTCGCTCGCCCTGCCCCGCATCCGCGACTTCCGCGGGTTGTCGGATCAGCAGTTCGACGGCAACGGCAACTACACGTTCGGCCTGACCGAGCAGTCGATGTTCCACGAGATCGACCCTGACTCGATCGACCGCACCCGAGGTATGGACATCACCGTGGTCACGTCCGCGGCGAGCGATGACGAGGGACGCGCGCTGCTCAGGGCGCTCGGATTCCCGTTCAAGGAGAACAGCTGATGGCGAAGACGGCTCTGGTCAACAAGGCCGCGGCGAAGCCGAAGTTCAAGGTCCGCGGCTACACGCGCTGCCAACGCTGCGGACGTTCGCAGTCGGTGTACCGCAAGTTCGGCCTGTGCCGGATCTGCCTGCGCGAAATGGCGCACGCCGGCGAACTGCCGGGCGTCACGAAGTCTTCCTGGTAATCACCCTCATCGCCGTAGGCCCGCTGGGAACCACGGTGAGAAAGAAGTAGCTCATGACGATGTTCCCCGCGGGCCCCCGCCGCTCCGCTCCTCGCTCGCTGACGCTCGCTGCGATGCTCACGGCCGGAGTCCGCTCATGACGATGTCCGACCCGATCGCGGACATGCTCACGCGTATCCGTAACGCCAACTCGGCCTTCCACGACACCGTGGTGATGCCGCACTCCAAGCTCAAGGGCCACATTGCCGGGATCCTCAAGCAAGAGGGCTACATCGCCGGCTTCAAGGTCGTCGATTCGCCCGAGGGCCAGCCCGGCCGCGTCCTGACGATCGACCTCAAGTACGGGCCGAACCGGGAGCGCAGCATCGCCGGCGTGCGGCGTGTGTCCAAGCCGGGCCTGCGGGTCTACGCGAAGGCCACCGGCATGCCGCGCGTGCTCGGCGGCCTCGGCGTGGCGATCATCTCGACGTCCAACGGCTTGCTGACCGACCGGCAGGCCCACAAGCGTGGAGTAGGCGGAGAAGTCCTCGCCTACGTCTGGTGAGAGGAGGACGCACACCATGAGCAGAATCGGAAAGCTTCCCGTGCCCGTCCCCTCGGGCGTGGACATCACGATCGACGGTCAGACCGTCACGGTGAAGGGCCCCAAGGGCACCTTGAGCCATGTGGTGGCCGAGCCGATCACGGTCAACCGCGCCGACGACGGCACGATCGCCGTTGTCCGCCCGGACGACGAGCGCGAGTCGAAGTCGCTGCACGGCCTATCCCGCACGCTGATCGACAACATGGTCGTCGGCGTGACGACGGGCTACTCGAAGACCCTCGAAATCGTCGGCACGGGTTACCGCGTTGTCGCGAAGGGCAGCGACCTCGAGTTCGCGCTCGGGTTCTCGCACCCCGTCCCCGTCGCGGCGCCGCAGGGCATCACGTTCCGTGTGGAGGCCCCGACCCGGTTCGTGGTGGAGGGCATCGACAAGCAGCAGGTCGGCGAAGTGGCCGCGAAGATCCGCAAGTTGCGCAAGCCCGACCCGTACAAGGGCAAGGGCGTGCGCTACCAGGGTGAGGTCGTGCGCCGTAAGGCTGGAAAGGCCGGTAAGAAGTAATGGGTGCCTCGAGCATTGCCAAGCAGGCCAAGCGTTCGGCCGGCGTCTCGGCCACTCGCCGGGTCGCCAAGTCCCGCCGGCACTTCCGCCTGCGCAAGAAGGTCGTCGGCTCGGCCGACCGTCCGCGCCTGGTGGTGACGCGTTCGTCGCGCCACCTGTTCGTCCAGATCGTGGACGATGCCAAGGGCGTCACGCTCGCGTCGGCCTCGACCTTCAAACTGGCCGACGGCGACAAGACCGCCCAGGCCAAACAGCTCGGCTCGTCGGTCGCCGAGGCGGCCAAGGCCGCCGGCGTCAACAAGGTCGTCTTCGATCGTGGCGGCAATACCTACACCGGTCGAATCGCGGCGTTCGCCGACGCGGCCCGCGAAGCCGGATTGGAATTCTGAATGAGTAACGCGAGCAAGGGGATCAGCTAATGCCAGGACCGCAGCGCGGAGCCCGTACGGGCGGCAACGAGCGTGGCGGCGAGCGCGGCGAGCGTCGCGACCGTCGCGACGGCGGCCGCGGCCAGAACGCCCCGGAGAAGAGCGCCCACATCGAGCGCGTCGTGACCATCAACCGCGTCGCCAAGGTGGTCAAGGGTGGCCGCCGGTTCAGCTTCACGGCCCTCGTGGTCGTGGGCGACGGCGACGGTACGGTCGGCGTCGGCTACGGCAAGGCGAAGGAGGTTCCGGCCGCCATCGCGAAGGGTGTCGAGGAGGCCAAGAAGAACTTCTTCAAGGTGCCGCGGATCCAGCAGACCATCCCGCACCCAGTGCAGGGTGAGAAGGCCGCCGGCGTCGTGCTCCTGAAGCCGGCCAGCCCCGGTACCGGCGTCATCGCTGGTGGCCCGGTGCGCGCCGTGTTGGAGTGCGCCGGAATCCACGACGTGCTGTCGAAGTCGCTCGGCTCGGACAACCCGATCAACATCGTGCACGCGACCGTTGCCGCCCTGAAGATGCTCGTCCGTCCGGAAGAGGTCGCCGCTCGCCGCGGCCTGCCGCTCGAGGACGTCGCACCCGCAGGCATGCTGCGCGCGCGCGCCGGCCAGGGGGCATGACAACCATGGCTCGCCTCAAGATCACCCAGACGAAGTCGGGGATCGGTTACAAGCAGAATCAGCGGGAGACGCTGCGCTCGCTCGGTCTGAAGCGCATGCACGACACCGTCGTCAAAGAGGACCGCCCGGAGATCCGTGGCATGGTCAAGACCGTCACGCATCTCGTGACGGTCGAGGAGGTCGAGTAGATGAGTGAGCATCGCAGCGAGCGTCAGCGAGCGAAGAGCGAAGCGAGTCCAGCGATGAGCGTTCGCGCGAAGAGCGAGGAAAAATAATGGGGAACCTCAAGGTTCATCACCTCAAGCCCGCGCCTGGTTCGCATACCAAGAAGACCCGCGTGGGTCGCGGTGAGGGCGGCAAACGGGGCAAGACGGCCGGCCGTGGCACCAAGGGCACCAAGGCTCGTTACCAGGTGCCGGCCGCATTCGAGGGTGGCCAGATGCCGATCCACATGCGGCTGCCCAAGCTGAAGGGGTTCAAGAACCGCTTCCGCGTCGAGTACCAGGTCGTCAACGTCGCCATGCTCGAGAAGCTGTTCCCCGAGGGGGGGACGATCGGTGTGGACGAGCTCGTCGAGGCCGGCGCCGTCCGCAAGGGCGAACCAGTGAAGGTGCTCGGTAACGGCGACATCGGCGTCAAGCTCGACATCACGGCCAACGCCTTCTCCGCGACCGCTCGCGAGAAGATCTCCGCTGCCGGCGGATCGGCCACCCAGCTCTGACGTGGCGCACCGGTCCTTACCGACTGCGGACCATTCCGGTCCCGGCCCGTGCGGACCCGGTGCGGCCACATACAGTAGGCCGGTCATCGGCGACTGTTAGCCTGGGCGGCACACCCGGCATTCCAGGCGAGCGGCGCTTCTGACCGCCCGGTTCCCCGCACCTAGATGGCTCCGCCGCAGGAGGTTTCGTGCTCACCGCGTTCGCATCGGCTTTTCGGACGCCGGACCTGCGCAAGAAGCTGCTCTTCACGCTCGCCATGCTCGCGCTCTACCGGCTCGGTGCCTCGATCCCGACCCCGAACACCAACACCAGCGCGATCAACAAGTGCCTCCAGGGTGCGTCGCAGAGCAGCAAGAACGTCTACTCGCTGATCAACCTGTTCTCCGGTGGCGCGCTGCTGCGGCTGTCCGTCTTCGCGCTGGGCATCATGCCCTACATCACGGCCAGCATCATCATCCAGCTGCTCGTCGTGGTCATCCCTCGCTTCGAACAGCTGAAGAAGGAAGGTCAGTCCGGGCAGCAGAAGCTGACGCAGTACAGCCGCTACCTGACCATCGGCCTCTCGATCCTGCAGTCCACCGGGTTCATCGCCCTGGCCCGGTCGGGTCAGCTGTTCCCGGACTGCACGAACACCCCGATCCTGTACCACCAGGACGTCTACACGCTCTCCACCATGGTCATCACGATGACCGCGGGCACCGGCGTGATCATGTGGCTCGGCGAGCTGGTCACCGACCGGGGCGTCGGCAACGGCATGAGCGTGCTGATGTTCACCTCCATCGCGGCGCGGATCCCCAGCGAGGGCCACGTCATCCTGCAGAACGCCGGCGCGTTCGTGTTCACGCTGATCTGCTTGCTGGGGCTCGCGATCATCATTGCGGTGGTCTTCGTCGAACAGGCGCAGCGTCGAATACCGGTGCAATACGCCAAACGGATGGTCGGCCGTCGCCAATACGGCGGCACATCCACGTACTTACCACTCAAGGTGAACCAGGCCGGAGTGATCCCGGTCATCTTTGCCTCGTCGCTGCTCTACATCCCGCAGTTGATAAGTCAGCTGACCAGTAACCCGAACTCGAGTGGCGGATTCGAGAAATTTGTCAACCAATATCTGATCAATCAGCAGTCGTGGGTGTATCTGACCACCTACTTCGGGCTGATCATCTTCTTCGCCTACTTCTACGTCGGCATCACCTTCGACCCTGTCGAACGCGCCGATGACATGAAGAAGTACGGCGGCTTCATCCCCGGCATCCGCCCGGGACGCCCCACCGCTGAGTACCTGCAGTTCGTCCTGTCAAGGATCACACTGCCTGGCTCGCTGTATCTCGGTATTGTCGCCGTACTGCCGAACTTCTTCTTCAACATCACGAGCGGCAACAACCAGAACTTCCCGTTCGGGGGAACCGCGGTGCTGATCATGGTCGGCGTCGCCCTCGACACGGTGAAACAGATCGAGAGCCAGCTGATGCAGCGCAATTACGAAGGCTTCCTGCGCTGACCTGACAGAAGGAGGCGAGCCACGTGAGATTGGTGCTCGTGGGCCCGCCAGGAGCGGGCAAAGGCACGCAGGCTGAATTCGTCGCCGCGCACTTCGGAATCCCGAAGATCTCGACAGGAGACATCTTTCGACTCAACGTGTCAGGCGGGACCGAGCTCGGCCGGATGGCCAAGAAGTACATGGACGCCGGTGACCTCGTCCCGGATGAGGTCACGAACGCGATGGTGCGCGACCGGCTCGCCCAGCCCGACACCGAGGCGGGCTTTCTGCTCGACGGCTTCCCCCGCAACGTCGCCCAGGCCGGTGAGCTGGACGGAGTCCTCAACGAACTGGGCAAGAATCTCAGCGTGGTCCTCGACCTCGAGGTCGACCACGACGAGGTCGTCCGCCGGCTTTCCGGGCGCCGCACCTGCAAGAAATGCGGACACGTATGGCACATCGAGTACGACCCGCCAACCGTTGAAGACGTGTGCGACAAGTGCGGTGGGGCCCTGTATCACCGCGACGACGATTACCCCGAAACCGTCCGGCACCGCCTCGAGGTCTACTCCGCGCAGACCGCACCGCTGATCAAGTTCTATGGCGATCGAGGCCAGCTGGTGTCGATCGACGCGTTGGGCACGGTCGAGGACGTCACCGAGCGCGCGATCGCGACGCTCACTCCGCACGCGTGACCATGCGCGGCCTACCTGAGCGGATCCAGCTCAAGTCCCCCGAGCAGATCGCCACGATGCGCACCGCGGGGTTGGTCGTGGCGCGCGCGCTCGCCGCGATGCGCGCGGCCGTGGCCCCAGGTGTCTCCACCGCGGACCTCGACGACGTCGCGCGTTCAGTGCTGGACGAAGCGGGGGCGACGGCGTCGTTTCTGGGCTATCACGGGTACCCGGCCGTCATCTGCGCGTCCGTCAACGACCGAGTCGTGCATGGCATCCCGACCGCGGACGAGAAGCTGGCCGAGGGCGACCTGATCTCGATCGACTTCGGGGCCATCGTGGACGGGTGGCACGGCGACTCCGCCATCTCGGTGCCCGTCGGCGAGGTGTCGGCGGAGGTGCAGGCACTGTCGGACGCGTGCGAGGCGTCCATGTGGGACGGCTTGGCCGTGGCCCGTTCCGGGGGCCGGTTGACCGACATCTCGCACGCAGTCGAAACGTCCATCCGCCAGGCCGGGCCGTACGGCATCGTCGCCGGGTACGGCGGGCACGGCATCGGCTCCGAGATGCACATGGCCCCGCACATCCTCAATTACGGGCGTCCGGGCAAGGGTCCTCGGCTGACGCCGGGCATGGCGCTGGCGATCGAGCCGATGGTCACCCTGGGCGGCCGGGCGACCAAGGAACTCGAGGACGGCTGGACGGTGGCCACCGTCGATGGCTCGTGGGCCGCACACTGGGAACACACCGTGGCGATCCTCGATGACGGACCGTGGGTGCTCACGGCCGAGGACGGCGGCCGGGCGGAGCTCGCCAAGCGCGGGATCGAGCTCTCGGCGGTCGCGGCGTAGGTGTCACCCGCCGGGCGTGATCGGCCCGCCCCTCGATCCGTGGCCCGTCGTGCCTACCGAGAACCCGAGCACCAACGCGGCCACGAGGGCCACCGCGAGCAGAGTCAGCGTCCAGCGAACCACGGCGTGCTGCCGGGTCACCCACGCCCCGATCGCTGCGCCGGCGAGCACCACGTACGCCAGGATGGACGCGATGAAGCTTGCTCCCAGCGCGGCAAGAAGCGTGCCGCCGAGGTAGGTCCAGCCGCGGCGGTCGACGTCAACCCGCCGGCTCGCAAAGCTCGCCTGCCCGGCCACCCGACTCACGCCCCCCACCCGCTCATCATGCGGTCACCCGTTCCGTACACGTCGAGGTAGATGTAGGGGTACTTCGTCTGGACGCACCAGATGCGGGGCGGGCAGTAGTCGAAGTGCCCCTGAGCGTAGGTCCGGACCGCGGTGTTGTTGCCGAAGGGCTTCCAGGAGCTGACCTCGGTCGTGCCTGCGTAGTCCCAGCCCAGCACGCTGGCCCAGGTGTAGACGGTCGGATGGGCCGCAGTGTGGTGGCTGACGACCGTGCCGGTGCCTTGGTTCCAGCAATAGTCCGTGTGCACCGTGAATTGCCAGACCTTGGCGCCGGTCAGGTTCGTGGTGTAGACCCACCCCTCGATCCACGAGCACCAGGTTGTTCCGGCGGTGGCCACGGACGCCCGGCGATCCGGCCCGGCCGTGGAGCCGTAGACGACTCTGGGGTCGACGCAGTTGCTCGTGCAGCGGACCCCGCCGAGGCGCCTCGACGTCCCGCTCCACTTCGCGATCGCCGTCTTCTGCTTCGCGCTCAGCAACGACACGGCCTCGGCGGACGGGTTCCGCTCGATGTGTCTATGGTGCGGCCCGGTCGGCGTCGGCATCGGATGGAAGAACGCGCTGGCGGGCATCGACGGACCCACGATGGTGAGCAATGAACCGGCGAGGACGGCAATGGCAAGCATGGCCCGCGTCCGTCGGCGCGATCCGGACGTCCTCTCGACGGCTGAGGTGGCGTTCATGGACTGTCTCCTTTCGTGTCAGACATCAGACACTCAGGACGGTGACACCTCGCGAATGCCGTGTCAAGCGCATAGGGGGCGGCTGTGGATAACGGCTCAAGCCACCCGCCATAGGTCGCGGGCCGCCGATGCGCGGATCCGGGCGCGCTCTGTGGGGGTCACCAGCTCGAGCCGGAGCCGCGCGGTCTGTGCGTCGACGTCCAGCGCCTGCGCCAGAGCCGCGATGTCCTCGGTGCCGCCCAACCCGCGGATGGCGGCGGCGAGGTCGCGTGAAGTCACGAGGCGGCGCGCTACTTCGCGGTGCACCTGCATTTCCTCGCGGGCCGCCCACGGCCCGCAGTCACGCACTCCGCGTTCGAGGTGCACCAGCTCGTGCGTGAGCGTGCAGCGCCGCTGCGCAGCGCTGGTTCCCGCGCGCAGGGCAATCACCGGGTAGCGGAGTTCGCCGAGCAGCAGCCCCGTCATCGGCTCGACGACGAGCGAAATCTCGGGCCAGTTCTCGGCGAGATCTCGCCAAGGGTCATAGCGATGAGCGGTAGCTGATGGCGTTCGGGAAGCCGGCACGCGGGCAGGCTCGCACCGAACGCCGACAGATCTGGCTGGTCAGTCCACAGGTGGTTCGGGCTCGCCGTGGCGGGCCGCTCGACGGGTCGGCGTTCGGCGCCGACTGTCGGTCCGGCGCCGCTCGTCGAGCTCGGTGACGGTGGTGTCCTTGGCCGCCGCGCCGGGAGGCTCGACCATCGCCCGGATGATCTCGTCGACCGCGCGGCGCTGCCTCCGCGAGAGGCGACTCGCCTCCGCGGGCGGGGTGTACGGAGCTGTTGCATCGGACGGGAGGCCCGCCGCCGCGCGCAGGCGGGACATCGAGACTCCGAGCACGTCGGCAAACGCGACGAGCGTGGCTTCATCAGGTGTGCCGTGATCGCCGCGCAGGTAGCGCGCAGCGGTGTCGTGATTGAGGGTGTGGCCGCGCTCGCGGGCGAGGCGGGCGATCGCCCGACCGGACAGCCGACCTCCGTTCGCCTCGGAAAGGAGCTTCGACAAGCCACTCATCGCAGGCCCTCGCTCCGCTCGGAGATCGGCTTCGCCGGCGCTGTGCCTCTGTTCGCTCCGCAAACGTCGCTCATTTGCCGGGCTCCGCGATCGCTGGAAGGCACGGTGCAGACACTACTGGTGCGCACCGCCGGTGCTTGCGGGGTCCGAAGGCAATCTGCGCAGACAGCGGGCCGGCATGACACGCCGAGCGACCGACATATGACAAGACATCAGACGAGCGATGTACCGTGCCCGATCATGACTTCGATCGCGACGAGACGAACGCGGATGCGCGTTCGCGACCCAGCGGCGCTCCGCGCCTATTTACGGCTGATGGGGTTGTCCGAGCGGGCGTTGGCGACGCGAGCGGGGGTTGGCCACGCCACGGTGAATCATCTGCTGTCCGGTCGTCGGAACACCTGCGCCGGCAGCACGGCTCGCGCGATCGAGACCGTGCTCGCGTGCCCGGAGGGCGTGTTCTTCCAGCCCTCGGCCTAAGCAGGACCCCCGGCCGAGGAAGGACCCTCGGGCTGAGAAGGAATGGTCTTCCGGACGGTTGCGGGAGCACCGCCGGCGATCGAGAACTCGGGGATGTCCGTCGTCACGACCGAGTTCGCGCCGATGACGCTGCGCCGCCCGATCGTGACCCCGCTGGTGACGACGACGTTCGCGCCCAACCAGACGTTGTCGCCGAGGACCACCGGGCCCTTCGTCGTGAAGCCCTGCCACGGGACCGGCTTGTCGAGATCGTCGAAGCGGTGGTTCCCGTCCGTCAGCAGACACCCGTTCGCGAGCATGCAGTGCTCGCCGATCTCGACCCGCGCCACGGCCGCGACCATGACATTCAGGTTGAGGAAACTGCCGGCCCCGATCGAGATCCGTCCGGTGTCGGACGTGATCCACACGCCGGGCTCGAAATACGCGTGTGGACCGATCTCGAGGCGTCCGTCGCGCAGCATCTCGAGCGCGTTGCCGTGCATCGGCCCACGGGCGAATGCTTGCCGCTTCGCGAGCTCGACGTGCAGCATCGCGCGATTCCAGGGCAGCCGCGAGCGCTGATACCAGCGCCACTTCTGAAGCCACAACGTGGCTGCGGCCGCGTCGAGCCGATCGGAGGGCATGGGCGTCATCCTGCCCGACCGGGCGTCGATCTTCCTGCGCCGCAAACGTCACGGCGCACACCTCGCAGGACCATTCAGCTGCGCCGATTAGGGTGATCGTTCATGAACATGCCGCAGGGGCCAGGAGGTCCGCACGGTTATCCGGGTCCGGGTCAACCGGGTCAACCAGGGTCTGGCCATCAGGGCCCGCCACCGGGCGGGCCGTACCAGGGCCCGCCACCCGGATTCCAGGGTGCGCCGACCACTCAGTTCGCCGCCGCCAGGCCGGCCTCGCCGCCGTCCTCTCCGGCCTCCCGCGCGCACACCGCCATCTGGACGCTGGGCCTGATCAGTATCGCGGCGACCCTGCTCGGCCTGACGTTGGACGAGAACGGGAACAACGCGTGGCACTCGGTGCACGCGTGGGGCGGTGTGGCGGTCGCCGGTGCGGTCCTGACCCTCGCGCCGGCGTTGGCGCGGTCGTTCAACCTCGCTCCTCAGCGCGCGTGGCAGATCGCCGGGTGCGGGGCCGGCGCTCTGGTGCTGTTCTGGGTGCTGTTCGTGCTGCCGGCTGTCGGCTCCAACACGTCGTTGGTGACGACGGTGGGTGCCGCCGCCGGCGTGATCGCCGTGTGGATCGCCCCTGGACGCGAGTCGACGGCGCCGAGCGGATCCGGTCCACAAGGGCACACCTGGTGAGTCGGGACCCGCTCGCGCGGCTGCCCACCGCCCTCCGGTTGTGGGCGGCGGTGGCGCTGTGCGTCGTCCCGCTCGGCCTGTCGTGGTCCTTCTCGTCGGGATTCCTGTCGTCGGGTTACTACCTGTACGGCGACTGCGGCTATAGCGCCGACGCCTACTGCACGCCCGACCAGTACGTCCCCGGCTCCTATCTGCCGGGGCACTCGACGATCGTCAGCCAGTCACCGCTGCGGGTGTTCCTCGTCCTGGCTGCGGTGGCGCTGGCGTTCACGGCCACCCGGGTGCGTACCGAAGCCACCCGCCGGGTGGCCCGGATCGGCACCGGCGCGATCGCCGTCGGGGCCGTCCAGGCCGCCGCGAACGGCGCCTCGGTCGTCCTGATCTGCCTGGTGGCGGCGCTTCTGCTCGCTGCCCCGCCGGCCTGGAACAATCCCGCCGCCAGGGGCGTTTTGGATCCTGCGTCATTGCGTAGGTAGACTGGACCGCTGGCGCCCGCCGCCCTTTCGCATGTCCGCTGTGGCCGCGGATCGCAGAAGAGGTAAGTCCCTCACGGCAGCGCTGCGTGATCCTGCACCACCGAGTACGAAGTCATGAAAAGCGGAGGATATGCCCAAGAAAGACGGGGCCATCGAGGTCGAAGGCCGCGTGGTCGAACCACTGCCCAATGCGATGTTCCGGGTGGAACTGAGCAACGGGCACAAGGTGCTCGCCCACATCAGCGGCAAGATGCGTCAGCACTACATCCGGATCCTCCCTGAGGACCGCGTCGTCGTGGAGCTGTCGCCCTACGACCTCACCCGCGGGCGCATCGTCTACCGCTACAAGTGACCAGTCCGAGTAAGAGCCACAGAAGAAGGGCACGGCCGTGAAGGTCAAGCCGAGCGTGAAGCCGATCTGCGACAAGTGCAAGGTCATCCGTCGCCACGGTCGGGTCATGGTCATCTGCGACAACCTGCGCCACAAGCAGCGCCAGGGCTGAGCAGAGCAGCACACCGCGCGCACGCCAGCCTGCCGATCACGGCAGGTCCACCTCCGGACACGTTGGCCGGAGCTCATCCCTGGGCGGGACGAGAACGGGTGCGCACAACACCAACGTATGAAGAGAATTCAGGAGAACCGCCCGCATGGCACGTCTTGCCGGCGTTGACCTCCCCCGCGAGAAGCGGCTGGAGATTGCGCTCACCTACATCTATGGCGTGGGTCGAACCCGCGCCAAGCAGACCCTCGACGCCACCGGGGTGAGCCCGGACCTCCGCGTCCGCGACCTCACCGACGACGACGTCGTCAAGCTGCGTGACCACATCGACGCGAACTACCGCGTCGAAGGTGACCTCCGCCGTGAGGTCGCCGCCGACATCCGCCGCAAGATCGAGATCGGCTGCTACGAAGGCATCCGGCACCGCCGCGGCCTGCCTGTCCACGGCCAGCGCACCAAGACCAATGCCCGCACCCGTAAGGGACCGAAGAAGACCATCGCGGGCAAGAAGAAGGCAGGTAAGAAGTAATGCCGGGTCAGGCACGCAAGGCGGGGGCCAAGAAGGTCCGCCGCAAGGAAAAGAAGAACATCACGTTCGGCCAGGCCCACATCAAGAGCACGTTCAACAACACGATCGTGTCGATCACCGACCCGCAGGGCAATGTGATCAGCTGGGCCTCCGCCGGCCACGTCGGCTTCAAGGGTTCGCGCAAGTCGACGCCCTTCGCAGCGCAAATGGCGGCCGAGAGCGCCGCCCGCAAGGCGCAGGAGCACGGCGTGAAGAAGGTCGACGTATTCGTCAAGGGCCCGGGTTCGGGCCGCGAGACCGCGATCCGCTCGCTCACCGCAGCGGGCCTCGAGGTCGGGACGATTTCCGACGTCACCCCGCAGCCGCACAACGGCTGCCGTCCGCCGAAGCGACGGAGGGTCTGAAGCAATGGCTCGTTACACCGGTCCGGCCACGCGCATCTCGCGTCGGCTCAACGTCGACCTCGTCGGCGGCGACAGCTCGTTCGAGCGTCGTCCTTACCCGCCCGGCCAGCACGGCCGCGCTCGCATCAAGCAGAGCGAATACCTCCTGCAGTTGCAGGAGAAGCAGAAGGCCAAGTACAGCTACGGCGTGCTCGAGAAGCAGTTCCGCGGCTACTACCGCGAGGCGGTCAGTCGCCAGGGCAAGACGGGCGACAACCTGCTGCAGATCCTCGAGTCCCGGTTGGACAACGTCATCTACCGCGCCGGGATCGCCCGCACCCGGCGGCAGGCGCGCCAGCTGGTCAGCCATGGCCACTTCGTGGTGAACGGCCACAAGGTCGACATCCCGAGCTACCGCGTTTCGCCGTACGACATCATCGACGTGAAGCCCAAGTCGCTCGAGACCACGCCGTTCCTCATCGCTCGCGAGACCTATGGCGAGCGGCCCGTCCCGGCCTGGCTGCAGGTCGTCCCGAACCGGCTGCGGGTGTTTGTGCACCAGCTGCCCGAGCGCGCTCAGATCGACATCCCGGTCCAGGAGCAGCTCATCGTCGAGCTCTACTCGAAGTAGCGCTCTCCCGAGTTGTCCGCCCGACGTTGCGCTCTGGCGTGGTTCAGGGCGGACAGCGCGGCGTAGTTCACAACTGAATAGCCCATTCGCGGACGTCATATAGCGGTCGTCCCGTCCAGAAGGAGCACTACCTTGCTGATCTCTCAGCGCCCCACACTCGCCGAGGAGCCGATCGCCGACAACCGGTCGCGCTTCGTCATCGAGCCCCTCGAGCCCGGCTTCGGCTACACGCTCGGCAACTCGCTGCGTCGCACGCTGCTCTCGTCCATTCCGGGCGCGGCGGTCACCAGCATCCGTATCGACGGCGTCCTGCACGAGTTCACGACCGTCGAGGGTGTCAAGGAGGACGTCACCGACGTCATCCTGAACCTCAAGGAACTCGTCGTCAGCTCCGACAGCGACGAGCCGGTCGTCATGTACCTGCGCAAGCAGGGCCCCGGCCAGGTCACGGCCGCCGACATCGCGCCGCCCTCGGGTGTGACGGTCCACAACCCGGACCTGCACATCGCGACCATCAACAAGAAGGGTCGGCTCGAGATCGAGCTGGTCGTCGAACGCGGCCGTGGCTACGTCACCGCGACCCAGAACAAGCAGCAGGGCCAGGAGATCGGCCGCATCCCAGTCGACTCGATCTACTCCCCGGTCCTCAAGGTCACCTACGCCGTCGAGGCGACGCGTGTCGAGCAGCGCACCGACTTCGACCGGCTCGTCGTCGACATCGAGACGAAGTCTTCGATCTCGCCGCGCGACGCGGTCGCGTCCGCGGGCCACACCCTCGTCGAGCTGTTCGGCCTGTTCCGTGAGCTGAACGACGAGGCCGAGGGCATCGACGTCGGCCCGTCGCCGGCCGAGGTCGCCGACATCGCGGCGTTCTCGATGCCGATCGAGGACCTCGATCTGACCGTGCGCTCGTACAACTGCCTCAAGCGCGAGGGCATCCACACCGTGGGTGAGCTCGTCGGGCGCAGCGAGGCCGATCTGCTCGACATCCGCAACTTCGGCTCGAAGTCGATCGACGAGGTCAAGGTCAAGCTGGCCGGCCTGGGCCTCGCGCTCAAGGACAGCCCGCCCGGGTTCGCGTTGCCGACCTCGGTCGAGTCCTACGGCGAGGACGACTTCGGCGACGACACCGACTACGCCGAGACCGAGCAGTTGTAGAACCGGGTTTCACCCATCACCTAGGAGCACGACATGCCCACGCCCACCAAGGGAACCCGCTTCGGCGGCAGCCCGGCGCACGAGCGGCTGATGCTGGCGAACCTGGCAACTTCGCTGTTCGAGCACGACCGCATCACCACGACCGAGGCGAAGGCGAAGCGGCTGCGTCCGCTCGCCGAGCGTCTGATCACCTTCGCCAAGCGAGGTGACCTGCACGCTCGTCGCCAGGTCATGACGGTGATCCGCGACAAGGACGTCGTGCACAAGCTGTTCGCCGAGATCGGGCCTCGGATGGCGTCCCGTCCGGGCGGGTACACGCGGATCATCAAGACCAACCCGCGCAAGGGCGACAACGCTCCGATGGCCGTCATCGAGATCGTCGAGGAGCTCAAGTCGATCGTCGCCGAGGCCGAGAAGGCTCGTGGCACCAAGGTCGCGGCGAGCAAGAAGCCGACCGGCCGTACCAAGGAGATCGCCGAGGACGCGGCGGCCGAGTCGCCGACCGCGGCGGCCGTGGCCACTTCGATCGACGACGACGAGGCGACGTCGGATGATTCCCTCGAGGTCGCGGCCGACGACGTCGCTTCCGAGGAAGTGGACGAGGCCGGCGAGGACGCGGGCGACCTGGCGCCGCTCGGGGTGTCCGAGGACGACGTGGAGCAGGCGGCCGAGGCGGCTGAGGACACGGTCGGAGACGAGCCGGAGGCCGGCGGCGAGCTGGCTGAGAAGCCGAAGGACGAGTAGCCCTGCACGACCCTACGATCGAGGCGGATCCGCTGGTGCGGGTCCGCCTCGACGTTTCCTATGAGGGGACGGATTTCGCCGGCTGGGCGCGGCAGCCGGACCGGCGGACCGTGCAGGACGTCCTCGAATCGGCGCTCGCGACCGTGCTGCGGCTACCGGCGGCGGCACTGACCGTGGCCGGCCGCACCGACGCCGGCGTGCACGCCACCGGCCAGGTGGTCCATTGCGACCTCCCCGGCCCGGTGCCGGAGCGGCTGCTGCACAAACTTGCCGGCGTGCTGCCGCCGGACGTCAGGGTGACAGCGGTGCGGGTCGTGCCGGCCGAGTTCGACGCCCGCTTCGGCGCGCTGTGGCGCCGGTACGAGTACCTGATCTGCGACGCCGATGGCGGCGTCGACCCGCTGAGTCGGCGCCAGGTTCTCTCGTGGCCGCGGCAGTTGGACGTGTCGGCGATGGCCGACGCGGGGGCGCGGCTGGTCGGGCTGCACGACTTCGTGGCGTTCTGCCGGCGGCGCGAGGGCGCGACGACCGTCCGGAACCTGCAGCGCCTAGACGTGGAGCGCGTCGGCGACCGGATCGTGTGCACGGTCGTCGCGGACGCGTTCTGCCGCTCGATGGTCCGCTCGCTGGTCGGCGCCCTGCTGGCCGTGGGGGAGGGCCGGCGGGGGGTGGACTGGCCCGCCTCCCTGCTCGACGTCGATCGGCGGGCCGACGACGTCGGGGTCGCGCCGGCGCACGGGCTGACGCTGGTCGAGGTCGGCTATCCGGCTGACGACGAGCTGGCCGCCCGCGCCGAGCAGACCCGCGCCCGCCGCGAGCTCGGCGTCACGGCGAGGACGACCCGGCGAACGCGATAATTGCCGCCGCGACGGTCTCGGGCTCTTCGAGCTGCGGGTAGTGGCCCAGCGCCGGCCACCGAGTGAGCGGAGTACCGGGACGCAGCGCGAGCACCGCCTGCAGCACGTCCTCGACGCAGACCGGGTCCTCGCCCGCCCACCCGAGCTCGAGGCGCCCCGGCCAGTCGCGCAGTGCGCCGTGCCAGCGCGGAGCGTGCTCAACCCGCTCGCGCAGGTAGTTGGTCAGCCGATCCAGGAGGCGGTGCCCGCGACCGTGGGCCAGCAGTGCCCACTGGTCCTCGGCTTCGGCGCGAGTGAGCGGGTGGGCCGCGGAGAAGATCCGCCGAAACTCCATCCGGAACATCACCGGGTTGGCCAGCCGGGCGAGCACCGGCCCGAACCGGGTCCGCAGCGCCCGCTGGGCCGGGGTGAGATGCGCCTTCTCGACCACCATGCTGCCGTTGAACAGGAAGACGCCGCGCAGTCCGAACGACAGGCGGCCGCTCAGGTCGCGGGCCATCAGTTCGTTGGCGACTGACGTCCCCATGTCGTGCGCAACGACCAGCGCGTCCTCGCCGCCGACGAGCCTCTCGACGAGATCGGCCTGTGTCATCAGCGAGTACCGCGGCAGACGTGGCTTGGCCGACAGCCCGAAGCCGAGGAAATCGAAGGCCAGCACGCGCCGTCCGGCCAGGACCGGCAGCACGCCGCGCCAGTCGTAGGAACTGGACGGATAGCCGTGCAAGAGCACGAGGAGCGGCCCGTCGCCCTGCCCGCGGCGGACGAAGATCTGCTGCCGCCCCACGTCGACGAACCCGCCGGCGTCGCGCCACTCGCGAACCCGAGAGCTCAGCCCCGTCATTCGGCGACGATCGCCGCGAGCAGTCGGTAGCAGCGCTGCGTCATGTCCTCGGCCGACTCGTCCGGATGCTCGAGCCACCAGGTGACGAGGGAGTTGACGACACCCATCCACACCACCGTCAACGCCGAGGCGTCCAATCGGCTGCGGATGCCGCGAGCCCGCAGGAAGCGCTCAGAGCCGCTGGCGGCGAGTTCCGCGGTCCGGCCCTGGTAGTCGGCCGCCGCGGCCGGGATCGGTCCGGAGGCGGGCAGCGTGGCGTCGTAGAGCAACCGCCACGCGTCGCGCTGGGGCTCGAGCGCCTCGAATACGGCCCGCAGCGGATAGATCCGCGAAGCCACCGTGTCGTCGACCTCGAGTTCGGCGGCTTCGAGACGGCTCAACAGCCCGCCGGCGACATGGTGCAGGCAGGACAGGAACAGCCCGTCCTTCGAGCCGAAGTACTGGTAGATCAGTGGCTTGGAGATGCCGGCCCGTCGGGCGATCTCGATCATGGACGCCCGCGCGTAGCCGTGCGTGGCGAATTCGCTGATGGCGACGGCGACGATCTGTTCCTCGCGCTCGGGACGCGGGACGCCCTTGGTCCCCACCGCGGCGCCACTGGACATGGTCGTGATATTACCTTAGGGTAAGTGACCTCAGGGTCAGTTCGCGATTCCGCGAGAGGGGGACGAGGTGGCCTTCGCCGATTCCCTTCGTGATCCGGTCACCTATGCCATCCCGGTGTTCGTGGCGTTCATCGTCATCGAAGCTCTGTCGATGCGCTTCCTCGACGACGAGACTGCGGGCGCCGGCAAGTACGAAGCGCGTGACACCCGGACGAACATCTTGATGGGGCTCGGTTCCCTGATCGTCAACGCCGGAGCCCGGGTCGTGGCGCTGATCGGCTACGCCGCGCTCTACGTGCTGAGCCCGGTGCACCTCGACGCGCATCAGTGGTACACGTGGGTGTACGCCCTGCTGGTCGTCGACCTGCTGTTCTACCTTGAGCATCGCGCGGCGCACCGCGTCCGCATCCTGTGGGCCGCGCATCAGGCGCACCACAACAGCCAGCGGTTCAACCTGTCCACGGCCGTGCGGCAGAAGTGGAATCCGTGGTGGGAGCTGCTGGTGTGGGTGCCGCTGCCGCTGCTTGGCCTGCCGCCGTGGCTGATCTTCACGTCGTTCTCGGTGAACCTGATCTTCCAGTTCTTCGTGCATACCGAGCGCATCGACCGCATGTGGCGCCCGATCGAGTTCGTGTTCAACACGCCCTCGCACCACCGCGTTCACCACGCCAGCGACCCGGAGTACCTCGACAAGAACTACGCCGGCATGTTGATCATCTGGGACCGGATGTTCGGGTCCTACGTCGAAGAGACGTACCGCCCGACGTACGGGCTGACCACCAACATCGACAGCTACAACCCGTTCACGCTGCAGTACCACCTGTACGGCGCGATCGCGCGCGACCTGCGGCACAGCCGGACGTGGCGCGCGCGGCTCGGCTACCTCTTCGGCCCGCCCGGGTGGCAGCCGAAGCAGCTGGAAGCCGACACGCCGGCGCCAGTGCCGGCGCCCTCCGAGGCCTGACCAACTCCAGTTGATCATCTCGCCCGCTGCAGGGCTGCAGACCTGCACACAGCGAGATGATCACGTGCGAGTCGCGGCGCCCGGCGCCCATCATGTGCGGGTCGCGAAGTCCGACGCCCATCACGTGCGGGTCGCGAAGTCCGACACCCGACCAGCTGCGAGTACGAACTCAACTGAAGATTCGGGACGCTCGGTCAGTAGAAGGCCAGGTTGTCGCGCCCGCACCAGTCCGAGACTGCAGGCCACTCGCCGTAGCCCGACTCGACGTTGACGTGACCGCCGCCAGGGACGACGGTCGTGGCGATCTTCAGCGGCAGGCCGTACCCGGCCGCGATGCCCTCCGGTAGGTACGGGTCGTCGTCGCCCCCGACGAGCACGGTGCCGTCGGCGCCGCGACGCACCGTGTCGACGTCCATCGGCGGTGGGAAGAAGTCCGCTATCTCCTCGATCGACGTCTGCGGCGACGGCGGCGAGACGAGCAGCACCCGCGCGGCACGAGGCGACGCACCCGGCGTCGCCACGTGATGCAGCCACAGCACCGCGCCGAGCGAATGCGCGACCACGTCGTATCCGTCGGGCGGCAGCTCGGCCAGCGTCGCGCGAAGGGCGGTGAGCCAGTCGCCCAGGTCGGGGCGGTCGAGGTCGGCGAAGTCCGGACGTACCGTCGGCCGACCCAGGGCCTGGGACTGCTCCTCGAGCCAGGTTTGCCAATGTCCGGGACCGGAGCCGTTCCAGCCTGGCACGACGACGGTGGGGACGCTGCGGATCGGACGGCGGGGCATGCGTCGCAGCCTAGAACGAGCGAATCAGGCCGAGGACGATCAGGAACTGCGCGAGGTGATAGCTCACGATCACCAGGACATCGTTGTGCCGCAGTCGAGCCACGAACCGGGCTCGAGCGATCAGCGTGTCCGACACCATGAAGAGCACGCCACCGACCGCGGTGACCACGATGCCGGTGCCGACCGCGGTCACCGTCATCCACGCCAACACGGTGGCGTAGGCCGCGACGACGCCCGCGAACGGCCGGCCGGCCGTGCGCACCGCTCCCCGCAGCACGCTCGGCAGCGCGATCGAGGCGATCCCGCCGGCGACCAGCGCGCCCGCCAGCAGGTCGACGACGCGGATCCCGACCTGCAGGAATCCCACGACGTAACAGATGTGGCCGAGCAGGAACGCGCCCAGTCCGGCGAGGAACGGCGGGTCGGTGCGACCGTCTCGGCTCAGCATCAGGCCGACGTCGCCGACCAGGCCGAACGCCAGCCCGGCAACCAGCCACGGCTTGGCCACGCCGATGTCCGCCGAGGCGGCCGCCGCGACGAGCAATGCGAGCGTGGCCGGCTTGAGCAGGTACTCGATCCGGAACAGCCGATAGCCGACCGCGGCCCAGTCCAGAACCGCGACGACCGCGGCGACGACCAGCAGCGTCACCGTCACGGCAGGCAGTATGCCGGGTCGGTCAGGCGCGCAGGACGACGCCGGGGTTCAGGATTCCGTCCGGGTCCAAGGCGTCCTTGATGCGATGCGTGAGGGCCATGACGTCCGGCCCGAGCTGCGCCTCCAGCCACGGTGCCTTGAGCCGTCCGACGCCGTGCTCGCCGGTGATCGTCCCGCCGAGGCTGATCGCGAGGTCCATGATCTCGCCGAACGCCAGGCGGGCCCGAGCTTCCGCCGCGGGATCGTCGCGCGGGTACGCGATGATCGGGTGCGTGTTCCCGTCGCCGGCATGAGCGACGAGGACGATATGCGTGTCCCGGGCCGCGGCGATCTCGCGGATCCCGTGCACGAGCGCCGGCAGCTCGGGGACCGGCACGCCGACGTCCTCGAGCAGCAGCGCACCCAGCCGTTCCATCGCCGGGAAGGCCGCCCGCCGCGCCACCGCGAACGCCTCGCCCTCGTCGGGATCGGCGGTCGTGAACACCTCGGCGGCGCCGTTCGCCTCGCAGGCGGCCTTGATCTGCTCGATCTCCGCGGACGACGCCGCCCCCGGGGCATCGGAGCGAGCCAACAGCAGCGCGCCCGCCGTCCGGTCGAGGCCCATCGTCACCATGTCCTCGACGGCGTTGATCGCGCCGTTGTCCATGAGTTCGAGCATGGACGGACGGAGCTGCGCGGTGATCGCGACGACGGCGGCCGCCGACGCCTCCACGGACGTGAACGTGGCGACCAGCGTGCACGACGCGGGCGGGGCCGGGAGCAGCCGCAGGGTCAGCTCGGTGATGACGCCGAGCGTCCCCTCCGAGCCCACGAACAGCTTCGTCAGCGACAGCCCGGCGACGTCCTTGAGCCGGGGACCGCCGAGGCGCAGCGCGGTGCCGTCGGCGAGTACGACCTCCATGCCCAGCACGTAGTCGGTGGTGACGCCGTACTTCACGCAGCACAGCCCACCGGCGTTGGTGGCCGCGTTGCCGCCGATCGAACAGATCTCGAAGGACGACGGATCCGGCGGGTACCAGTAGCCGTGCCCCGCCGCGGCCTTCTTCACCTCGGCGTTGAAGGCGCCGGGTTGGGCGATCGCCACGCGCGTGACCGGGTCGATGATGATCTGGCGCATCCGTTCGAGGCTGAGCGTGATGCCACCCTCGACGGCGGTCGAGCCTCCGGACAGGCTCGAGCCGGCTCCCCGAGGGACCACGGGGACGCGATGCTTCGTGGCCCACCGCAGCACGGCCTGGACGTCGTCGGTGCTGTTCGCCCGAACCACGGCGAGCGGTGTGCCGGCGTCCGGGTCGCGGGCCCAGTCCTGGCGATAACCGGCAACGATGTCCGGATCGGTGAACACAGTGTCGGGCGGCAACGCTGCCGTCAGCTCGTCCAGGGACATGCCCCCATCCTCGCCCATTGGCCGGTAATGGCGTGCGTCCCCGCCGCCCGTCGCCCACACTGCGCACATGGGATACGTCGAGGTGGCCGGCATCGGTCACGTTCTCGCGGACGGGCGGGTACTGCTCGACGACGCGGGTTTCCGTGTGGGCGAGGGGGCCAAGGCAGCGCTGGTCGGCGCGAACGGCGCGGGCAAGACCACGCTGCTGCGCCTGATCGCCGGAGACGAGGCGCCCCAGACCGGGAGCGTGAGCCGGGTCGGCGGCGTCGGGGTCATGCGCCAGTTCATCGGCTCGGTGCGTGACGCCACCACCGTCGAGGACTTCCTCGTGCAGCTCTCGGCCCCGGCTCTGCGCAAGGCCTGGGACGCCCTGCAGTCCACCGAGCTGGTCCTGATGGAACGCGACGACGACGCCGCCCAGTTCGCGTACGCGCACGCGATCGCGGACTGGGGCGACGCCGGCGGCTACGACGCCGAGGTCCTGTGGGACACGGTCACCGTGGCCGCGCTCGGTCTGCCGTTCGAGCGCAGCAAGTACCGCGAGCTGACGACGCTGTCCGGTGGCGAGCAGAAACGGCTGGCTCTTGAACTCCTGCTCCGGGGTCGCGACGAAGTGCTGCTGCTCGACGAGCCGGACAACTATCTCGACGTGCCGGGCAAGCGCTGGCTCGAGCGGCGACTGCGCGAGTCGGCGAAGACCATCCTGTTCGTCAGCCACGACCGCGAGTTGCTGGCGACCGTCGCCGATCGCGTCATCACTGTCGAGGGCGGGACGACCTGGGTGCATGGCGGGGGTTTCGCGTCCTATCACGCCGCCCGCTCCCACCGGCACGAACGGATGGCCGAGCTGCGCCGCCGCTGGGAAGAGGAGCACACCCGGCTCAAGGACCTCGTCCGCACCCTGCAGCAGCAGGCGAAGGTCAGCGAGGTGATGGCCCAGAAGTACCGCGTCATGCTGCGCCGCCTCGAACGCTTCGAGGCCGCCGGGCCACCGCCGGACAAGCCCGAGGACGAGAAGGTCAGCATGCGGCTGCGCGGCGGGCGCACCGGCGTCCGCGCCGTCGTCTGCGAACAGCTGGAACTGAGCGGGCTGATGCAGCCCTTCGACGTCGAGATCTACTACGGCGAGCGGGTCGGCGTGCTCGGCGCCAACGGAGCCGGCAAGTCGCACTTCCTGCGGCTGCTCGGTGGCGAGGCGGTCGCGCACACCGGATCGTGGCGGCTGGGTGCCCGTGTCGTCCCGGGCCTGTTCGCGCAGACCCACGCCCACCCGACCTGGCTGTCGCGCACCCTGCTCGACCTGCTGTGGACTGGCGACACCGACCGTCCCGGGGTCGCCCGGGGCCGCGCGATCTCGGTGCTACGCCGGTACGGGCTCGGAGATCAGGCGGAGCAGTCGTTCGGCACGCTGTCCGGCGGGCAGCAGGCGCGGTTCCAGATCCTGCTGCTCGAGCTGTCCGGGGCCACGGCGCTGCTGCTCGACGAGCCGACGGACAACCTCGACGTGCTCAGTGCCGAGGCACTCGAGGACGCGCTCGATTCGTTCGACGGAACGGTGCTGGCGGTGACCCACGACCGCTGGTTCGCGCGGTCCTTCGACCGGTACCTGGTCTTCGGCGCGGATGGACGGGTGTACGAGTCCAGCGAGCCGGTGTTCGACGAGACGCGGGTCGTCCGCTCGCCCTAGCCGCCCTCGTGCCGGCGCCCGTTAGTTCGTCGGGG
>JAVHVH010000109.1:0-3598 GCA_032160665.1 Pseudonocardiales bacterium | reverse complement strand
ATGTTGACCGGTGGTTTCGGCGGCTGGGGCGGCTATGGCACCGGATACGACAGCGGCTACCTGACCGGCTACAACGCGGGCGCGAACGCCGACGCCGACGGCCAGGCCGGTGACGGAGGCTGGGGCGACAGCGGTGGCGGCGGCGACTGGGGCGGTGGCGGCGGCGACTGGGGCGGTGGCGGCGACTCGGGCGGTGGCGGCTGGTGAGCCACCCGGAAACGGGCAGCTGAGGTTCGTCACAGTAACTCGGTTCGGGCGGCCGGAAACGTGGCGGTAACCTATGGGCAGCTGCACGGGCCGATGTCGTCCCCGGCTGTGAGTCCAGCGTCGGACTCCCCTGGAACTGTCGCTTGCATCGTCCACGTCAGGAGACCGCGTGCGCCTCCCGTTCTCCGCTGTGCCTGACGCACAGGGGCTCTACGACCCGCAGTTCGAGTCGGACTCCTGCGGCGTCGCGTTCGTCGCCGACCTGCACGGCCAGGCGACCCACCGCATCATCGAGCAGGCCCTGACCGCGCTGCACAACCTCGACCACCGCGGCGCGGCCGGTGCCGAACCGTCCTCGGGCGACGGGGCCGGGATCACCGTGCAGGTGCCCGACCGGTTCCTCCGCGCGGTCGTCGACGCCGAGCTGCCGCCGGCCGGGTCCTATGCCGTCGGCAATGCGTTCCTTCCAATCGACGAGGACGCGGCCGCGCTGGTCATCGACCTCGTCACGTCCACGGCCGCCGACGAGGGCCTCAGCGTCCTGGCCTGGCGCGATCTGCCCACCGTCACCGACTCGCTCGGCCCCACCGCCCGCAGCGTCATGCCGCGGTTCCGGCAGCTGTTCGTCGCGGCCGAGGACGGCGCGAGCGGCCTCGACCTCGAGCGTCGTGTCTTCGCGTTGCGCAAGATTGCCGAACGGCGCGCCCGCGAGGCGCAGCTCGAGCTGTACTTCCCGTCGCTGTCGGCCCGCACGCTCGTCTACAAGGGCATGCTCACGACCGATCAGCTCGGCGTGGTGTTCCCCGACCTCACCGACTCGCGGTTCGAGAGCGCGATCGGTCTCGTCCACAGCCGGTTCTCGACGAACACCTTCCCGTCCTGGCCGCTGGCGCACCCGTACCGCTACATCGCCCACAACGGCGAGATCAACACGATCCGCGGCAACCGCAACTGGATGCGCACCCGCGAGACGCTGCTCGAATCCGACCTCATCCCGGGTGACATCAAGCGGCTGTTCCCGATCTGCACGCCGGACGTGAGCGACTCGGCGTCCTTCGACGAGGTGCTCGAGCTGCTGCACCTGGGCGGGCGCAGCCTGCCGCACGCGGTCCTGATGATGATCCCCGAGGCGTGGGAGAACAACCCGGACATGGACCCGGGGCGGCGGGCCTTCTACGAGTTCCACTCCTGCCTGATCGAGGCGTGGGACGGCCCGGCGTGCGTGGCCTTCACCGACGGCGCGCTGATCGGCGCCGTCCTGGACCGCAACGGTCTGCGCCCGGGGCGCTGGTGGCAGACCGACGATGGTCTGGTCGTGCTCGCTAGCGAGTCCGGGGTCCTCGATCTCGACCCGGCGGGCATCGTCGCGAAGGGCCGCCTGCAACCCGGCCGGATGTTCCTGGTTGACACCGAGCGCGGCGTCATCCGCTCGGACGAGGAGTTCAAGGCCGAGCTCGCGGCCGAGCACCCTTACGACGAGTGGCTGCACTCGGGTCTCATGCATCTCGACGACCTGCGCGAGCGTGAGCACGTGGTGTTCACGCACGAATCCGTCACCCGACGTCAGCAGATCTTCGGCTACACCGAGGAGGAGCTCCGCCTCCTCATCGCGCCGATGGCCACGGCCGGCGCCGAACCGATCGGTTCGATGGGCACCGACACTCCGGTGGCCGTGCTCTCGCAACGGCCACGGATGCTCTTCGACTACTTCACCGAGCTGTTCGCGCAGGTGACCAACCCGCCGCTCGATGCGATCCGCGAAGAGCTCGTGACCTCCCTGTCCGGTGGGATCGGGCCGGAGCAGAACCTGCTGACGCCCGGACCGGCCTCGTGCCGGCAGATCGTCATCCCCCGCCCGGTGCTCGACAACGACGACCTGGCCAAGATCTGGCACATCAACGCCGACGGCGACATGCCGGGTTTCCGGTGCCAACTCGTCGACGGCCGGTTCCGGGTGCACGGCGGGGGCGAGGCGCTCGCCGCCGCGCTCGAGCGGGTCCGCCGAGAGTGCTCGTCGGCCGTCGAGGCCGGCGCCCGGATCCTGATCCTGTCCGACCGGGACTGCGATCCCGATCATGCGCCCATCCCATCCCTGTTGTTGACGTCGGCCGTCCACCAGCACCTCATCCGGACGGGGCAGCGCACCGAGGTCGGCCTCGTCGTCGAGACCGGCGAGGCGCGCGAGGTGCACCACATCGCGTTGCTGATCGGCTACGGCGCCGCGGCCGTGAATCCCTACCTCGCCTTCGAGACGATCGACGACCTCGTGGCCAGCGGCGCGATCGCGAACCTCAGCGCCGCGAAGGCGATCGGCAACTACGTCAAGGCGCTGAGCAAGGGCGTCCTCAAGGTGATGTCCAAGATGGGCATCTCGACCATCCAGTCGTACACGGGCGCGCAGGTGTTCGAGGCGTTCGGGCTCTCACAGGCGCTGGTCGACGAGTACTTCGGGAGCACGCCGTCGCGGCTCGGCGGGGTCGGACTGGCGACCCTCGCCGAAGAGGCCGCCGCCCGTCACTCCGCGGCCTACCCGCTGGTCTCGACGTCACGTGCGCACCGACGCCTCGACGTCGGTGGCGAGTACCAGTGGCGCCGCGAGGGCGAGTTGCACCTGTTCAACCCCGAGACGGTGTTCCTGCTGCAGCACGCCACGCGGGCCCGGCGTTACGAGGTCTTCCGCGAGTACGCCGACAAGGTCCACCAGCTGAACCGCGATGGCGGCACGCTGCGTGGGTTGTTCGAGTTCCGGGCCGGGCAGCGCCCGCCGGTGCCGCTCGACGAGGTCGAGCCGATCGAGTCGATCGTTACTCGGTTCGCCACGGGCGCGATGTCCTACGGTTCGATCTCGGCCGAGGCCCACGAGAATCTCGCGATCGCGATGAACCGGCTCGGCGGCAGGTCCAACTGCGGCGAGGGCGGCGAGGACGCCACCCGGTTCACGCCGGACGCGAACGGTGATCTGCGCCGGTCCAAGGTCAAGCAGGTGGCGTCGGGCCGGTTCGGCGTCACCAGCCACTACCTCGTCAACGCCGACGACATCCAGATCAAGATCGCGCAAGGCGCGAAGCCGGGCGAGGGCGGTCAGCTGCCCGGCTTCAAGGTCTACCCGTGGATCGCGCGCACCCGGCGGTACGAGATCTTCCGGCAGTACACGCAGAAGATGGAGGACATCTACCGGCAGGGCGCCACGCTGCGCGGACTGTTCGAGTTCCGCACCGGCGAACGTCCGCCCGTCCCGATCGACGAGGTCGAGCCCGTCGCCGAGATCGTGAAGCGCTTCGCCACCGGCGCGATGTCCTACGGGTCGATCTCGGCCGAGGCCCACGAGAATCTCGCGATCGCGATGAACCGGCTCGGCGGCAGGTCCAACTGCGGCGAGGGCGGCGAGGAC
>JAVHVH010000107.1:0-8319 GCA_032160665.1 Pseudonocardiales bacterium | reverse complement strand
CGTCAGCCCGGTGTCCTCGACGGTGTCGTGCAGCAGCGCCGCGACCAGCGTGGTGGTGTCCATGCCCAGCTCGGCCAGGATCGTCGCCACCGCGAGCGGGTGGGTGATGTACGGGTCGCCGCTCTTGCGGAGCTGACCGCGGTGGCACGCCTCGGCGAGGTCGTAGCCACGCTGCAGCAGCCGGGCGTCGACCTTGGGGTGCGCGGCGCGGTGGATCGCGAGCAGCGGCTCGAGGACCGGTTTGACCAACTGCTGTCGCGTCGTCGTGACGAGACGGCGGGCCAGGCGGTCGCGGACCCGGCGACGGTGCGTGCCGGTCGCGGCAATAGCAGCCGCGTCGGGGCTCTCGGGGGCGTCCGTCAGCTCCGGCTCGGCTGGGCGGGCTCCGGGTTGCACGGGCACGGCCGGTCCGTCGGGTTTGCGCGGCGGCTGCCGCGTGCCGGCCTCAGTGGTCAGGACCGGCCCCCTCTCTGGCGGTGGTACCAGTCGAGTCTACGGGCGGAAAGCCCAAGGCTGCGATGAGAGCACTATCAGACGGTCAGCAGCGCGCGCAGGGCCGGCAAACCCTGCAGGGCGGCCCGGCCGCCCAGGAAGCCCAGTTCGACGATCACCGCCATGCCGACCACGGTCGCTCCGGCATCGGTCAGCAGCTCGGCCGCGGCCCGCAGCGTTCCGCCGGTGGCGAGCACATCGTCCACGAGCAGGACCCTTTTGCCGTCCAGGACCCCCACCGGTACCTCGATCTCGGCGCTGCCGTACTCGAGGTCATACGAGCGACGCATGGTCGGAGGCGGCAGCTTGCCGGCCTTGCGCACGGGCACGAGACCGCATTCGAGCTGGCAGGCCAGCGCCCCGGCGATCAGAAAGCCACGGGCCTCGACGCCGGCCACCAGATCCACCGGCCTGTCCACCAGCGCCGCCAGGCCCTGGATCACCGCGTCGAAAGCCGGTCCGTCGGCGAGCAGCGGCGAGATGTCCTTGAACAGGATCCCCGGGGTCGGGAAATCCGGGACGTCGCGGAGCAGCCCGGCGATCCGCGGCGCCAGTTCGGGATCGGACACGGCGCTACTTGCGCTTGCGCCGGTCCGGGCGCACCCCAACCTTGGGCGCGGGAGCGGGTCCGCTGCTGCGCCGGGTGGCGCTGGCGATCGCGCCGGTGAGCTGGGCATCCGCGGCCCGCTTGGCCTCGCTGGAGCGCTTGGCGGCCACCCGCTTGGCCAGCGCCTTGTACTGCGGGTCGCGCTCGGTCAGGTCGACCACGATCGGCGTCGCGAGGAACAGCGACGAGTACGCGCCGGACGCCAGACCGACGAACAGGATCAGCGCGAGGTCCTTGATGGTGCCGACACCGAGAATGCCCGCGCCGACGAAGAGCAGGCCGGCCACCGGCAGCAGCGCGATCAACGAGGTGTTGATCGAGCGCATCAGCGTCTGGTTGACGGCCAGGTTCGCGGCTTCGGAGAACGTGGTGCGCGAGCCGCTCAGGATGTCCTTCGCGTTCTCGCTGACCTTGTCATAGACCACCACCGTGTCGTACAGCGAGAAACCCAGGATCGTCAGCAGGCCGACAACCGTCGAGGGCGTGACCTCGAACCCGACGATCGAGTACACGCCCGCGGCCAGGATCAGGTCGTGGATGAGCGCGAGGATGCCGCCCACCGCCATGCGCCATTGGAAGCGCAGCGAGATGTAGATCGACACCACGATCAGGAAGACGATCAGCCCTTCGATCGCCTTGACGGTGATGTCGTGACCCCAGCTCGAACTCACCGAGTCGACCGACATCGACTTCGACACCGAGATGTTTAGGCTCTTGGCCACCTTGGCCTCGAGCGTCTGCTGCACGGCGGGAGTCAGGTGGCTGGTCTGGACGACCACCTTGCGGTCCGCCCCTTGTCCGACGATCTGCGGCGGGGAGGCGGGAGTCTTGCCGGCGTCGCTGAACGCCGTCTCTGCCTGGTTTGCGGTGATCGACGTGGACTGGATGAGGAACTGCGTGCCGCCCTTGAACTCGACGCCATAGTTGAACCCGCGGAAGACGAAGCTCAGGACGCAGATCAGGATCAGCACGGCGGACGCGAAGTACCACCGCTTGCGGGTGCCGATGAATTGGATCCGGGTCTCGCCGCGATAGAGCCGGGTGAACATGGACATCAGCGCTCGCCCTTCCCGTCGTCGGACGTGCCCTCGGTCTGCTCGCGCAGCTTGGCCCGGCGGGCGGCGGCTCGTTCGGCCGCGGTGCCGGACGCCGGGGTGGTGCGCTTGCGCGGGCGGCCGGGGTCGTCGACCGGGTCCGGCGCATCGGTCGTCTCGAGTTCCTCGTCCGGCTCGACCACCGCGACCGAACTCGACCGCTCGGCTGGTGCATTGCGGCGGCGGGAGCCGGCGCGCTTGGCCGGCGCCGCCTCGTCCGGCATGACGTAACCGGCGCTGCGCACCTGGTCGAGCCCGCTGAACCGGGCCGAGCCGAAGGTACGGCTGCGCGAGAGCACGGACACGACCGGATGCGTGAACAGGAACACGACGACGAGGTCGATGATCGTCGACAGACCCAGCGTGAAGGCGAAGCCCTTCACGTCACCGGCGGCGAAGTAGTACAGGGTGGCGGCGGCCAGGAATGACACGGTGTCCGCGGACAGGATCGTGCGCCGGGCCCGGACCCAGGCCCGGGGAACGGCCACCCGCATCGATCGGCCGTCGTGCACTTCGTCCTTTATTCGTTCGAAGAAGACGACGAACGAGTCGGCGGTGATGCCGATTGCGACGATGAAGCCGGCGATGCCGGCCAGACTGAGCGTGAAGCCGATCTGGGTGCCGAGGAGCACGAGCATCGCGTAGGTAAGGCCGCCGGACACCATGAGTGAGGCGATCGTGACCAGGCCCAGCGCCCGGTAGTAGATCATCGAGTACAGAATCACCAGCGCCAGGCCGATACCGCCGGCGAGCAGGCCCGAGCGCAGCTGCGAGGTGCCCAGGGTGGCCGAGACCGTCTGCGCCTGCTGGGCCTCGAAGGTCAGCGGCAACGCGCCGAAGCGCAGTTGCCGGGCCAGGTCACTGGCCGTCGTCTGGGTGAAGTTGCCGGTGATCGATGTGGGCCGGCCGTTGATGGCGCTCTCGTTCACCGGCGCCGAGATGACTCGTCCGTCCAGGGTGAAGCCGACGAAGTCGGCGCAGGGGTAGGTCGACGCCGAGCAGGCGCCGACGTTCGTCCCGGTCGCTGTCGTGGAGCCGATGTTGTGCGCGGCGGTGTACTTGGCCCACTTGTCGCTGCCGCTGCTCTTGAGGGTGAGCTGGACCGACCACTCCGTCTGGCCGGCCGCGGGGTTCGGCGCCTGGGCCGTCGCCGAGCTGATCTGGCTGCCCGGGACGATCACCGGACCCAGCAGGTACGCCGCGACCTGGCCGAGCGCCGGGTCTTTCGGGCCGTCACAGGCGATGTAGTAGTTGTTGTCGAGGTCGGGCTCGTTCTGGGCCGCGTTGCAGTCGAAGTTCTGCAGACCGGCCTGGATCTCCTGCTGCTGGGTTTGGGTCAGCGCGTTGTACGCGGTGTCGGACAGCGGGATCTTGAGGGTCTTGTCGGCCTGCTGGAGGACCGAGAACGGGTCGGCGAGGCATTTCGGCGGTGCGGTCGCGCTCGGCGTGGGCGATCCGGACGCGGCGGCGCTGCCCGTGGCGCTACCGCTGCCGCTGGCCTTGGCCGAGCTGCTTGCCGTGCTGGTGCCGCTCGGGGCGGCGTTGAGCGGCCGGTGCCCGGCGTCGTTGGGGGCCTGGGACTGCGACGACGACGTCGTCGGGGACGGCGCTGCACTTGCGGTTGCCGAGGCCGATGACGACGTGGTCGCGCTGGCTGACGAGGACGAGCCCGACGCCGGCGCGGTCTGGGCGCAGGTGATCGGCTGAGCGGGTGCGATGACGCCGCGGAAGTTCAGCTTGGCCGCCGCACCGAGCGCGGCGACGTCGGTCTTGGTGCCGCCGGGGATCGAGACGACGAGCTGGTCACTGCCCTGGATGACGACGGTCGCCTCGGTCACACCGGTGCTGTTGACCCGTTGCTCCATGATCAGCTGCGCCTGCTTCATCGACGAACTGGACGGCGCCGAACCATTCGGCGTCTTCGCCTGGAAGATCACCTGCGTGCCGCCGACGAGGTCGAGGCCGAGTTTGGGCGAGTGCCGCTCACCGGGCAGGAACACGAGTGCGTACAGGACGGCCATCAGGGCCAGCAGCGCGAGGAAATAACGCCCGACGCGCAGCGTTCCTGGAGGTGGTGCCACGGGGAAGGTCTCCTCGGCGTTCTCAGATGGTTGGTCTGGGCGGGCGCGCCCGGGCTGCCCGGTGCGAGCCCGGGCCGCAGGACAGTATGACCGACTCCACCCGGGGGGCACCTGTGGGCGGGTCGGTCACCGTCACGAGGGCTCTGCGCCGCCCCCGTCCCGCTTCTCGTCGGTGTTCTTGTCCAGCTTCACGCCGACGTCGCTCCAGTCGTCCCCGTCGTCTGCATCGTTTTCCGACGTCCCGGCGCGGCGGTACTGCGCCGGCAGGGATTTGACGTCCCGAAGTGCCGCGATGGCCCATTTGACCTCGACTCCGGGCGCGATCGACATCTGCACGGTCTCGTCCTCGTTGCGGACCACGACCGTCCCGTACAGGCCTGAGGTGGTCATCACTTCGCTGCCGACACCGATCCGCTCGACCTGCGCCGCCTGGGCCTGGGACTGCCTGCGGCGAGCCCGAGCGGAGAACGCGAGCAGGCCTCCGATGACGAGGACGAAGGCGAGAAACGGCAGATAGTTCACGACGGGGGATCCAAGCGTCGACAACGATGTCCGATTGAGCCTACGCGTCGAACAGTGTGGGACCGCCCAATGCCGGTGGTTTGGTGAGCCCGAGGTGCGTCCAGGCGGCCGGTGTGGCGACCCGGCCGCGGGGCGTGCGGGCCAGCAGACCGGCTCGGACCAGGAACGGTTCGGCGACCTCTTCGACGGTTTCGACCTCTTCGCCGACGGCCACCGCAAGGGTTCCCACCCCGACCGGTCCCCCGCCGAAGCGGCGCACGAGCGCATCGAGAACCGCGCGGTCGAGCCGATCGAGGCCCAGCTCGTCGACGTCGTAGACCGCCAGCGCCGCGCGCGCGATCTCTTCGTTCACCACGCCGTCGGCGCGCACCTCGGCGTAGTCGCGCACCCGGCGGAGCAGCCGGTTCGCGATTCGGGGGGTGCCTCGGGATCGACTGGCGATCTCGGCGGCGCCGTCGTCGCGCAGCACGACGCCCAGCAGTTCCGCGGAGCGGCCCAGCACCTGTTCGAGTTCGTCCGCATCGTAGAAGTCCATGTGACCGGTGAACCCGAACCGGTCCCGCAGGGGGCCGGTGAGCAGCCCGGCTCGAGTCGTCGCGCCCACGAGGGTGAACGGCGACAGCTCGAGCGGGATCGCGGTCGCTCCGGGCCCCTTGCCCACGATGACGTCGACCCGGAAGTCCTCCATCGCCATGTAGAGCAGTTCCTCGGCCGGGCGGGCGATGCGGTGGATCTCGTCGATGAACAGCACTTCACCGTCGGTCAGGCTCGTCAACAGCGCGGCAAGGTCGCCGGCCCGCTCGATCGCCGGCCCGCTCGTCACCCGGATCGGTGCGCCGAGTTCGGTAGCGATGATCATCGCCAGACTCGTCTTGCCCAGCCCGGGCGGGCCGGACAGCAGGACGTGATCCGGGGGTCGGCCGCGGCGCAGCGCGCTCTGCAGGACGAGCTGCAGCTGTTCGCGGACCTTCGGCTGGCCGACGAACTCCTCGAACCGTTTCGGGCGCAGCGACGCCTCGACCTCGCGCTCCTCGAAGACGGGCAGCGGGTTGACGAGGTCCTCGGTCGGCTCGCTCATCACGAACGCCCTAGGAGCTGGATGCTGCGGCGCAACAGTGCCGGCACGTCCGGCTGGGTCTGGTCGGCGACGTCGGCGGCCACGACATCGATGGCGTCGGCGGCCTCCTTGCCGGAGAAGCCGAGCCCGGCCAAGGCGTGCGCGAGCTGGGCGCGCCAGGGCGAGACGGCGGTGACCCCACCACCGAGCTGCACGGGATGGTCGGATCCGTCGATCGAACCGATTCGGTCGCGCAGCTCGATGACGATCCGCTCGGCCCCCTTGCGCCCGATCCCCGGGACCTGGGTGAGGGACGCGAAGTCGCTGGTCGCGATCGCGCGGCGCAGCTCCCGCGGGGGGTGCACGGCGAGCATCGTCTGGGCGAGCTTGGGTCCGACGCCGTTGGCGGTCTGCAGCAGCTCGAACAGCGCTCGTTCGTCGTCGTCGGAGAAGCCGTACAGCGTGAGCGAGTCCTCGCGCACGACCAGGCTGGTGGCCAGCCGCGCGGCCTCGCCCACCCGAAGCCGGGCCAGGGTCCCCGGCGAGCACGAGACCGAAAGCCCTACCCCACCGACCTCGACCACCGCGCCGTCCGGGCCGAGCGCGGACACCGTTCCGCGCACGCTGGCAATCATGAGCCCTCCTCGCAGTGTTGTTGCGCCGCGGCCAGCGCCACCTGCGACGCGGCGCGCTCAGGCAGTTCCAGCTCGTCGCGGATCGCCAGCGCCCGGGCGAAGTGGTCGCGGGCGTCGGCCCAGTGGCCCTGGTCGTAGTCGTTCTGGCCGGCGTGCTGATGGGTGAACGCCTCGATGACCGGACCGAACTGCTCGGCCGCCGCGAGCAGTTCGGTGAACAGCAGGTTCGACTCGGCGAACTCGCCGCGCCACTGGTGGACGTGGGCGAGCCGGACCCGTGCGGTGTGCTGCTGGGCCCGGGTGCCGGCGATCTCGGCCCGGTCGACGGCCGCATTCGCCTCGTGGAGGGCGTCGTCCAAGGCACCGGAGATCCGCAGCAGCACGACGAGTTCGCCCCGGGCCAGCAACTCGGCGATCTCGTCCGGGGCGTCGCGGATGTCGGCCCGCAACCGCTCGACCCGGGCCGGCACGAGGCCGGGATCGGGAGAGATCTCGTGCAGCGTCGTCGGATCGAGGACTGGGTCAGGCAACTCGGTCATCGGCCTACTTTCGCACCAGCCAGCGCCGCAGCGATGCGGGCCTGGGCGCTGCCGCGCCACACGTGGCAGATGGCGAGCGCCAGCGCGTCCGCGGCATCGGCCGGACGCGGGGTGTCGGTCAGGCGCAGCAGCCGGGTGACCATGGCGCCGACCTGGGCCTTGTCGGCCGTGCCCGAGCCGGTGACGGCCGCCTTTACCTCGCTCGGCGTGTGCAGGGCGACCGGCACGCCCGCCCGCGTGGCGGCGACGATCGCCAGGCCCGCGACCTGTGCGGTGCCCATGACGGTGCGCACGTTGTGCTGGCTGAAGACCCGCTCGACGGCGACGACGTCCGGGGCGAAGCGCGCGATCGCGGCGGCGAACGCATCGGCCTGCGCGAGGAGGCGCGCACCGAACGGCGCCTCGGCCGGGGTCCGGACTACCTCAACGTGCACCAGCGCGAGCGTGCGCCCGGGTGCACCGTCGACGACGCCGATCCCACACCGGGTCAGGCCGGGGTCGACACCCAGAACGCGCACGGCACACCTCTCGGTCGAACGGTCGTTCGACGCAGCCTAAGCGCGCACGCCGTGGCGGCGGCCGGCAACACGCCGTCTCCCGTACCGTCGAGGGATGTCCGTCTACGGCCTGGGCCGGCGCAGCGCGGTCCGACCGAGCCCGCTCTTCCTGGCCGTCCTCGGGATCGCGGTGCTCGGAGCGGTCCTGGCCTGGTACGAAGACCTCGGCTCGCGGGTCGGGCGACTGGGTGTCTTCCTGCTGGTGCTCGGCGGCTGGGTCGTGTCGGTCTGCTTGCACGAATTCGCCCACGCCTACGCCGCATACCGGGCCGGCGACCGCAGTGTCGAGGCCCGCGGCTACCTCACGCTGAACCCGTTCAAGTACGCGCACCCGGTGCTGTCGATCGCGCTGCCACTTTTCTTCATCATCCAGGGCGGGATCGGCCTGCCGGGCGGGGCGGTCTACCTGCACCGGCACGCCTTCCGCAGCCGGGCGTCGCAGAGCCTGGCGGCCGCGGCCGGCCCACTGACGAACCTGCTGTTCGCGCTGATCATTCTGTCGATCAGCAAGGGCCACGTCGGCAACGACCACCTGCAGTTCTGGAGCGGGCTGACGTTCCTCGGCTTCCTGCAGGTGACTGCGGCGGTGCTGAACCTGCTGCCGATTCCGGGCCTGGACGGCTACGCGATCATCGAGCCCTACCTCGACCCGCAGACCCAGCAGTACGGGGACAAGATCAAGCCCTGGGGACTGATCGGCGTCATCGTGCTGCTGCAGTTCCAGTCGCTCAACAA
>JAVHVH010000065.1:0-10135 GCA_032160665.1 Pseudonocardiales bacterium | reverse complement strand
GGGCACCGGCGACATGGCCCGAGTCAGCATCTCTGGCCACCCGCTGACCGCCGCGGCCGCCCTGGTGTGGAACGGCGACCTGCCCCGCCCGCTCCAGCAGATCCTGTTCGACACCGCCGACGGCGTGTCCCCGCCGCGGGCATGCTCGCCGCCCGCGGCAGCCCAACCGGGGTGCGCAATACGCCGCTGAACTGACCAGCGGGACAAGATCGGAAAGTTGGGCCGCTCAAGATGAGGCGCCGCCCCGATGGCCGTCTAATGTTGGTGCTCACCGCCGGGTGCAGTATCTCCTGCTTGATTGCGCTGATTCACGCCGCTGTCCAGACCTGCAACCGGGCGAGCTGGGCCGCGGTCAAGCTCTGATCCAGCCCGCGCTTGATGTGAGTATCTATGCGCAGCTTTCGCTCCATAAGCCGTGCGCAATCTCATGGGCTCCCGGTTTCCACCTTCAGCGCCGTCGCACCCGGGGTTTGGCTCTTGGCTTTGCCAGACATAGTCACCACCTCACCTTTCAAATGGCCTGAGGCGCCGTTGCCGTTTCGGGTCGGCGCTGGTCAACCACCTGTCTTTCTGGGCTGGTAACCGCCCGCAACCAAGCTGCCGCTTCGGGATCCGGCTGATCTAAGGTGCCGACTAGCTCCCTGGTCTCGGCTTCGAGTTGGCGTATCGCGGCGAGGTTACGCTCGGCGTGCCCGTATCCCATGGTGGTATCTCCTTTGGCTCAGCCGGCGCGACAGGGTCAAAGGCCTGGGCGACCGGCAATACGAGCAGACGCGACGGCGGCCAGTGCCGGCCAGCACTTGCCGCCTATCGGCATATCGCTGTCGGCTAGGGATCATTGAGATGATTGGACTGCAGGGATTGCTTTGGTAACGGGACAAGTCACCGCTGGCATCTCCGCACCCCCGGGCCGCTACTGACGCGTATAGCGCGGGGCAATACCAGAACAGGTGTCATCGCCTTTCCAACCGCAGCGGCGCGCAGTCCACTTGAACCCGTCAAGTGATGCTTTGGCGATCAAGGTAGGAGGCGCACCGGCGATGAGAGTGGCACTGACCGGCGCGGACCTGGCCGACGCCTTCCGGCGCGTGCCGGAGAACGACTCAAGCCATTGTCGGAGCAGCTCAGCGAACCTTCCGATGGAGTCAACAAGGCGGAGGCCTTTGTCGCCGTGGCCCGGGCGAAGAATCGTGGCCGCGCTCGACTGGCGCGCGAGTTACTGAACTTCTCGATCGGCGAGGGCAAAGCCAGAGCCGAAGCCGCCGCGGCGCAGAGCAAGGTCCACTCGGGTTGGGACGACACACGCTCGTCGACGAACTCGAGCGCGGCAACTTCGTTCGACAGCGCTTCACCGTCGGGTACTAGGGCTCGACGTACCGGATCAACACTCGTGGCAAGGGAGAAGACGCGATGACTAGTGAAGCGATCCGTGACCAAGAGGAAGATCACCTGCTCACCCCGAGAAACGCCGCGCTCATTGTCATCGACTACCAGCCGGTCCAGGTGGGTTCGATTGCCTCGATGGATCGCCGCACGCTGGTGACGAACATCGTCGCTGTCGCCAGGACGGCGAAGCTTTACGACCTTCCCATCGTGCTGTCGACGGTGAACGTCAACACTGGTGCGAATCAGCCAACCGTGCACCAGTTGGCTGACGTGCTGGACGGGATGAAGGCTTTCGATCGGACGACGATCAACGCATGGGAAGACGAGGAGTTCGTCCGCGCGGTCAGAACAACCGGTCGGAAGAAGCTGCTCATGACCGCGCTATGGACCGAAGCCTGCCTGACCTTTCCGACACTCGATGCTATCCGCGAAGGGTACGAGGTCTACCCGATCGTCGATGCCGTCGGCGGCACCTCTGCCGAGGCGCACCGAGCGGCCCTCGAGCGGGTCATCCAGGCCGGTGCCAAGCCGACGAGCTGGGTACAGGTGCTGTGCGAGCTCCAGCGCGACTGGTCGCGGCAGGAGACCGCGTCGCAGTGCGCCGACATTCTCTTCGCGGTCGAAGGGCGATAGTGCGGGACTGGGGCTCGTGCACCGGCGACATGCCCGACCAGATGCCCCGCAGTAGGGACACCAAGTCACGCGGATGGCGGGGGTCGCAGTTCCGGTGAGCCCCAGTCAGGACGACAACCTCGAACGCGCCGCCCCCAAGGACCTGGGGGCAGCGGTCTGGACGGAGTCACCGGACGTGTGGTAGGGAAGGTGCTCAACGTGCTGTCCGGTCCAGTCCATGGGCGGGAAGCGGGGCGCGCGATGGGGCACAGTGCCGGCACTGAGGCCGCCAAGGCTGCCGGTCGGGACGCGCGGAAAGCCATGCCGCGCAGCCGGCTCGCCGACTGGGATCCGGCCGCTCGGCCTCGCGCCGCGCTCGACGTGTTGGTGTCCCAGCACGGTGAACGTGAGGCCGCGCTGCTGCCGATCCGCTACGGCCGGATGAGCAGTTCACCGTGGGCCTACCTGCGCGGGGCGGCGGCGGTGATGGCGACAGACCTGGCGTTGTATCCGAATACCGGTTTGACCGTGCAACTGTGCGGCGACGCACATGTGTTGAACTACGGGCTGTGGGCCTCGCCCGAGCGCAACCTGACCTTCGATCTGCGCGACTTCGACGAGACGTTGCCTGGCCCGTTCGAATGGGACGTCAAACGACTGGCCGCCAGCCTGCTCGTCTGCGCTGCCGAGAACACGCTTCCTGACCGGATTGGCGCCGCGGCGGTCGACGCCGCGGCGACCGCGTACAGCACTCACATGCGCCGCTACGCTGCCCTGTCGGAACTGGACGTGTGGTATGACCGGATCGATGTCGATGGGCCGCTGTCCTCGCTGCCCCCGCGCGACCGCCGGGAGATGGCTGAGCGGATCAGGAAGCAGGCCCAGCGCCGGACCAGCGCGGGCGCATTCCAGAAGATGACCGAGATCCGCGACGGCCGCCGCCGCATCACCGATGACCCCCCGTTCCGCGTGCACCTCGAAGGTGGCGCGGACGACGCGCAACAGGCCGAGACGGTGCAGCAGGTATTCACCAGCTACACGACTACCGTGCCCGAGCAGCTCACCCGGCTTCTGAAACGGTTCACCCTCACCGACGTGGTCCGCCAGGTTGTCGGTGTCGGCAGCGTCGGCATGCGGGTGTACCTGGCCCTCGCCGAAGGACGCAGCGGCGAAGCGCCCCTGTTCGTGCAGATTAAGCAGGCATCCGCGTCAGTCTATGAATCCCACCTCGCACCCAGTAAGCACAACAACCACGGCCAACGCATCGTCGTCGGCCAGCACCTCATGCAGTCGGCCACCGACGTGTTCTCCGGATGGACCCACCTGGAGGGCCACGACTACTACGTACGGCAATTCCGCGACATGAAGATCATCCCGGACGGCCGGCGAATTGCGCCCGTGTTCACCGAATTCGCCGCCGCGTGCGGACACGCACTCGCCAAGGCGCACGCCCGAAGCGGTGACCCGGTGGCCATCACCGCCTACATCGGCCGAGGCCGCGCGTTCGGCGCGGCTATCGGCAGCTACGCACGCGGGTATGCCGACCAAACCCGCCTCGATCACGCCGACCTCCTCACCGCAACCACGAACGGGCACATCGAAACCGCGCCAGGCTGGTAGAGACACGCCGACGAACGCCGTCGCGTCGGCATCGACCAGCGGCTGCAAGATCGTTGCCAGCAACCGGCGCATCAACTTGGCGCGCCGTCGGCGCTTCGCACACATCGAGTAGTTCGAGCAGGGCGGACTGGGCCATCCTCTCGACCGGGCGCCTGTTGCAGGCGGCGGTGGCGTACCCGTCGCGCGGGCTAACTCGGCGCGGGCAGCCAGCGCGCAGCCTTGGAGCGGAGTTCGGTGGCTTGGGTCGACAGAACCAGCGCGGAGATACCGAACGCGATGCTGTACAGCCCGAACACGATCGCGAGCGATTCGGCACCGATGTCGGGCCGAATGAACAGGACGACGGCGAGCGCGACGGACACGATGCCACCGAGCAGCCACAGCGTCCGTTCCCCGGCGCGCTCGCCGCTCCTGAACGTCAGGCCGAGTTCGAACACTCCGGCCAGGAGCGCCCAGGCACCGACGAAGATCGAGAGCGCGAGCGCTGTCGCCGCGGGCCACGCGAGCGAGGTGACGCCCGCGGCGACGGCGATGAGAGATAGGAACAGATAGCCGAAAACCGGCCCGGCCCGGTCGCTGCCGAAGGCTCTCAGCGCGTCGGTGATCGCGATAGCGAATGCGTAGACAGCGAACAGGACGACGAAAGCGCCGATCGTGATGTTCGGCCAGGCAACCGAGACGATGCCGATCACGGTGGCGAACACGCCCCGGACGATAAGCGAGGTGCGTAGTGACATTGAGGGATCTCCCTTGTCTGGGGTTGGTGACGAGGCCGTTCAGGGCTCGAAGCGGTAATCCATATAGCCGCGGTCGAGCAGGTGTATCGCGACTCCGACGAGCCGCGGTCGGTCGTTGTCGCCGACGACGGCGACCGAGTGCACGAGATTGCTTCCAACGGCCTGGTCCCGACTGTTCACGGGTCGGGCGAACAACTGTTCTGTGCGCTCGAGGGTTGCATCCATCCTCAAGCCTCCTGGTGCCTAGGCGCGCCCGCGCCATGTCGGCGAGATGCGCATGACCTGGTGAAAACCGCCGGTTCGCAGGGTCACCGCACTGTGTCGACCGACCACCACCGCGATCCAGAGTCCGTCGACAACGATCGGTGTGATGGTCGTTCGACGCGCGCACCCGTGCGGAAGGCGGCCGACGAACGTGACCGACGGGCTCGCGTCAACGTCGACGTGTCCCATAGCGAGGGCCCACCAACGGCGGCCGACGCCGGCGTCGTTCCGATGGCCTCGCCAGGCGGTGTCCACCGAATTCCGTAGTTGGTCGGTACTTGCGATCAGACCGGCCAGGTCGTGGTGGGCATCGAGGATCTCGAACACGCTTCGTCCGTTCGATCGGACGTAATGGCGAAGAAGCCATCCGCCCGGGAGTCCGCCCGTGGTGGAGGAGCCGGGCCGGGGAAGGGCTAGACGCGGCGTCTCATCGATGACGTGGTTGTCGGCTTGGTCGAGGGCCGGTGGCATGTGTCCCTCCGGTGGTTGAAGAACGTGCCGGGGCGTTGGTTGGCGCAGGCAGGCGTTCTTGACCGCCCGCCCGCGCCAACCGCGGGCGCATCCGTCAGTAGGCGATGATCATGTCGTCGCGCACCGACGTGACGCCGGGCGCGGCCCAGGCGGCGTCGATCGCCTCGTCGTGTTCGGCCCACGAGCGAATGGTGCCCTTGATGGTGACGGTGCCGTTCATGGACGTGACGGAGAGATCGTCGCCATCGACCCCCGCGTTCCGCTTCAACGCCGTCTTGATCGAGTCCTTCACGTTCGAGGCATCCGGCGTCGGGCTGTTGATCTCGATCTCGTTGAACACATCGAGCGCACCAACGATGGTCGAGGCGACGTAGTCGGCCTCGTCGCGCTGGAACTGCCAGTCCACCGTGCCAGCGAGAGTGACGACGCCGTCGTACACCTTCGCGTCTACGGTCTTCGGGACAAGGCTGTCGAGCGCGAGCGCCTGGAGCACGTCACCGCGGATGTCGGCGTCGATGCGTCCGGCGTCGGTCAGCAGTCGGACCTGCAACTGGTTGTCGACCGAGATGACACCATAAACTCGCTGCGCGGCCTTCTTCGCTTCGCGCTTCTCGCGCAGGCTGCCGACGGTGCCGCGCAGCGTGATCTTGCCGTCGTCGGCCGAGACCGCAATCGCCGCATTGTCGACTTTCGGATCCCAGAAGAGTTCGTCGTTGACGTAGGTCGTGAGTTCGGTGTTCCCGGACATAGGTACTTCCCTTCGGCTGGTGTTCGGACGTGTTCGATCCTTCGACCGATCTCGTGGGCGGGCATCGGTGTCGTCGCTGAGGCGCTGCAGAAAACCCGAAGCCGCCCACGGCGACCGGGGCGCGCGGCGGATGCTTCGGGTGACGCGCGGCAGGAGTTCGGGCGACATCCAGCCGGACCTTGGCTTGGCGAGCGCCGCGCAAACGCCGAAAGTGCTGCGCCACGGGCGCTCGGACCGAGCAAGACGTGGGCTCAAGTTCGAGGCTGCGGTGCTGGTCCGGTGGCGTCTGCCTGGCCGGTGACAGCCGGGGCCCTCGCGCCCCTTCCGCAAACGGTGCGGGCGTCGCTATCCGGGAGAGATCACGCGGCGCCGATCAAGCCATTCGCGAGTGCGAACAGCACGAGCTCGGCGCGCGTCTCGAGTCTGAGCTTTCGCATGATGGTGGCGCGATGCGAGTCCACTGTGCGTACCGAGACGTACAGCCTCTTGCCGACTTCCTGATTGGTGTAGCCGAGCGCGAGAAGAGGAAGCACGTCGCGTTCCCGCTCAGAGAGCGCCATGAGTTCCGGCGATGAGTCATCGACGACGAGTCGCGCGCCGAGATTGGGCTCAACGTACTGTTCACCTGCCGCGACGCGCCGGATTGCTGCGACCAACTCCTTGTCCGACGATCGCTTCGGCACAAAGCCGCGAGCGCCGGCACCGATCGCCTGCCGGACAGATGTCGGTTGGGTCTGCGAAGAGACGACCAGAATCTTCGCGGATGCGCTCGCTTTCAGGAGCTCGGGCATGGCCGCGTAGCCGTCCTTACGCGGGAGAACCAGATCGAGCAGCACCACATCCGGCTGCAGTGCACGCGTTTTGGCGATGGCTTGCTCTGCTGTTCCGGCTTCGCCGATAGTCGTGATCCCGTCCTCGCGATCTAGCAGTACTCGTAGCGATGATCGGAACAAGGCATGGTCGTCGACGAGGAGAACGCGAATCATCCGTCGGCTCCGTAGATCGAGATCACGGCGCGAGTTCCACCGGCCGGTCGCGGCTTGAGTTCGATCGCCCCTCCGAACCGCGCGACCAGGCGACGACACAACGTCAGCCCCAGCTGATCGCCGGTGGCGTAGCCGTCGAGCGACTCGAGCCCGACCCCGTCGTCGTCGACAACGAGCAGTCGCCGCTCGCCCCCGGCCAGGCTCGAGACATGGATGTTGCCCGCGCCGGCGGCGACGGCGTTTGCCAGCAGATTGCGCAGCACGAGACCTAGCGCGGCGCGGGGCAGCGGAAACACACCGGTGGCGCTCGTGGTGACGTCGGCATTGACCGTTCCCAGGTCGGAAATGGTCTGATGCAGTACTTCAGCTACGGCTACGACGTTGACGTCGGCCTGGCTCGCCCGAGCCGCCTGGAGGATCGTGTCGACGAGTTCCAGAGCCCGCATGAGGCCGGGCCGGGGCTCGTCGTCGAGCAGTGCGTGCAGCAGTGCCGATTTCACCTCGTGTGCGATGAGTCCTGTGAGATCCTTGAGTGCCTCGTTCTCCCGGGCAAGCCGGGCCGCGTGCTCCGCGAGGTGGTCTGTGGTCGCGGTGGGGTGCTGGTCGGGAACGCGGATGGCCGACGAATCCACGCGGTCCAGCGGGTCCGCAGCGATACCGCTGCCGGTTCGGTCATGCGGAGCCGGCATCACCGGAATTCGCGCGCGCTTGCCGATCTCATCGTTGCTGCTGATCGTGTTCATGGATGCATTCCTTTGCAGATGCCTGCGGTCCAGGTCGCGGAAATCGAGCCCGGCCGACGGCGGATCAACGGGGTGGGTCGCCGTCCTCGCACTCAGCCTTGTTGCGATCCGGCGGAAGTTGTCGAACCTCGACGAGATCGAGGCTTAGCGCCTCGATCTCCGACAAGACGCCATATAGCGCCGCGTGGTCTAGGTCGCCGATGAGCACCGTTTCCGCACCTTCGTGCCGGGACCGTAGCGCTGGAAACGCAGACAGCGCCGCGTCGCCGAGCTGCCCTTTGATGCGGATGGTGTAGGTGGCGACTCCGGGATCCATGACACCCATGGTTGGGTGCTGGCGGGTGAACCGGCATCACCAGGATCTGGTGATGGTCCCGGCTAGCGAGGGCGGGGCGAAAGTAGCCGCAGTTCCCGAGCGCGCTGCACGGCTGAGGAGCGGTCACTGGCCTGGAGCTTGGAGTAGATGCCGCGCATGTGTGTGTTGACCGTGTTCACCGATACGGATAGCTCTCCCGCGATTTGCGGCCTCGACAGGTTGGTGGGGAGATACCGCAGCACCCTGAGTTCGCTGGGACTGAGCTCTTCTGTTGGCGATGACGGTGGCACGTTTGTGGTGCTCAAGGGCGCGCCGCGCAGGACGTCAAGTATGTCGATGAGCAGTGCCGCGTGAGTTGTCTCGTGTCGGGGGATGGTCTCGAGTAGGTCGCCTGAGGCGGTCATCGCGAAGGGCAGGACCAGCCGGTCAGCCTCGGCCAGCGCGAGCGCTCTCTCGGTGGCGTCTTTCGCCGCCGGATGGTCACCGAGTTCGAGGTTGGCACGCCCGGCCAGCAGATGAGCCTCAACGACGGTGAAGTCATGGATAACCGGCGCAGTACCTGCGAGGACGGCCTGCAGCGCGCCAAGCGCCCTTTTCGGGCAGTTCTCGGCAAGATGAATTACGGCGCGCGCGTTGTAGATCTCTCCCCAGTTGGCCCGCTCGTCGGTGGTCGTTTCGAGCGAGGTGCGGGCCGCCTCGACCATCCCGAGACGGGCCTGTGTTGCCGCCAACCAGCCAGTGACCTGGCTCGTCACGCGGTGCGTTCCCGTCAACTCGGACTGCAGACGTTCGGCAGAAGTGAACTGCTCGAGCGCTTCATAGGTGAAGCCGCGCGCGGCGTGCAGCATTCCGGCGACGAGATGCATCGACAATCCGATGGCCGGCGCTGCGTCGCGTTGTGGCGTTTCCGTTGCGCGACGCAGCCATCGCTCGCCTTCGTCGAACTCACCCATCCAGATCATCGTGTAGGCGAGGGTTACGAGCGCCGGTGAGATGAACAATTCGGCGCCCCAGCCGTACCGCTCGGCCAGCGCGATCGCCTCAAGGCAGCGTTGCCGGACAGTGGTGAAGGAGCGCGTCGTGGACGCGTAACCGAGGAAGGCCAGGCAGCTGACCTCGACGTAGGGCCGGCCGACTTGCCTGGCCAGGCTGGCGCCCTCCAGGAGGTGCCGCTCCGCTTCGTGAAGTCCGGCCCACCCCTCGACGGCCCCGAGGTTCATCAGCGTCACTGCCCGCAGCTCGCTGGAGAGCGCGACATCCTGCTCGGTCTTCCCGGTGATGGGGGACGCAGCGAATGCGAGCTGTTCTGTCACCCCGGCAAGGTGACCACGCCGCCTCGCCACCGACACCTTCAGCATCGCGATAGCTACCCGGAGTCGACTCTGACGCTCTGTCTCCGTTGTCTCCACATGGGTTTCGGCGACTGCAAGGAGGGCGCCCGCCTCGTCGAGACGTCCCCGGACCATGGCGCTCCCGGCCCGCACCAGAGCCAGCTCGGGGTCATCCGCGCTGGCTCCCGACGGGAACGCATCCAGCAGCGCGTCGATACTGCGCACCTGTCCGTCGAGCGAAAGGCTCAGCGAGCGGTCTGCGAGCAGTCGTGCCGCATCAGGCCAGTCGCCTGCCGCCTGCATGTGTCGGATGGCGTCTAGAAACTGTCCATGCTCTGCGAACCACGCAGCGGCCTTCCGATGCAGTGCAGGAAGCTCCTCCGGATGGCATCGCCGCAGCTCTAGCCGGAGAAGATCCGCGAATAGGTGGTGGTAGCGAAACCACGTGCGCTCCGGATCCAGCGATGACATAAATGCGTTAGCGTCTTCCAACTCGAGAAGAATCCGCTCCGAGCCTGAGCGCCCGCTCAACAAGTCGGCGAGTTCACCGTTGACGCGGTCCAGGAGGGAGGTGCGCAGCAGCACCTCCTGGACCTCAGGTGATTGACGATCGAGCATTTCGGCGATCAGGTACTCCGCAACCGTGCGGTTGCTGCCGGAGAACTCGGCGACGAAACGCTCTGGGTCAGGGTGGCCGACGAGTGAGATCGCCGCGAGTCGTAGGCCTGCCGCCCACCCCTCGGTTCGTTTGTGCAGCAGTGCCGCTCCGGCCTCGGAGAGCCTGATACCGGAACCGTCGAGGAGCTCGCGCGTCTCAGGCTCTGTGAAGCGCAGATCCGCGGCGCGGAGTTCGGCGAGCTCGCCGGCGAGGCGTAGGCGCTGCAGACGCAGTCCGACATCGCGACGGGTGGCAAGCAGCGC
>JAVHVH010000023.1:0-13274 GCA_032160665.1 Pseudonocardiales bacterium | reverse complement strand
TCGCCGGGGAATCGCCGGCAAGTTGATCTTCCTGCGCTGAGTACCCGGAAGCGCACCCAGCGCCGGAAGATCCGGACCGACAAAGGGGCGGCCGCATCAGCGGACCGCCCCTTCGGCGTGGTGCGATCTACTTGACGGTGACCGTGGCGCCGGCGCCCTCGAGGGCCGCCTTCGCCTTCTCGGCGTTCTCCTTGTTCGTCTTCTCCAGGACCGGCTTCGGCGCGCCGTCGACGAGGTCCTTGGCCTCCTTCAGACCGAGGCTCGTCAGCGTGCGCACCTCCTTGATGACCTGGATCTTCTTGTCGCCAGCGGCCTCAAGGATGACGTCGAACTCGTCCTTCTCCTCGGCAACCTCGGCGGGCGCACCCGCAATCGGGCCGGACGGGGCAGCTGCGACCGGAGCGGCGGCGGTGACGTCGAACGTGTCCTCGAACTGCTTCACGAACTCGCTGAGCTCGAGAAGGGTCATCTCCTTGAAAGCGTCAAGCAGCTCGTCGGTGTTGAGCTTCGCCATGATGGCGTCCTTTCTGTATCGCCGGATGAGCCGGCTATCGGGTGGGTACTACTCCGCCGGCTCGGCGGGGGTTTCGGGTGCCTCGGCTGCCGCTTCGGCAGGTGCCTCGGCCGACGCTTCGGCAGGTGCCTCGGCGGGTGCTTCGGCAGGTGCTTCGGCCGTGGCCGCGGCGGCGACATCGGCGGCCTCGGCCGATGCCTCGTCCGGGGCGGTCTCCTTCTTCATGTTTCCGATCATCGGCTCGTCGGTGCCGTGGTCAGCGACGGGCTTCTTCTCCTCGAGCGCCTTGGCCAGGCGGGCCATCTGCGTCAGCGGAGCCTGGAACAGGCCGGCCGCGCGGGTGGGCAGCGCCTTGAGGGCACCAGCCAGCTTGGCGAGCAGCACTTCGCGCGAGTCGAGGTCGGCGATCTGCCTGACCTCGTCCGCGGACAGTGCCTTGCCGTCGAGCACACCGCCCTTGATCACCAGCAGCGGATGGGTCCTGGCGAAGTCGCGCAGGCCCTTCGCGGCCTCGACGGCATCGCCCTTGACGAATGCGATCGCGGTCGGACCGGTGAGCAGAGTGTCGTCCAGCGGAACGCCCGCATCGGATGCGGCGCGCTTGGTGAGCGTGTTCTTGACGACCGCATAGGTCGTGTCCCGCCCGAGCGCACGGCGCAGGTCGGTGATCTGCTTGACCGTCAGGCCGCGGTATTCGGTGATGACCGCGGCGGAGGAGGTCGAGAAGTGCTCGGTGATCTCGGCAACCGCATTGACCTTCTCGGTGTTCGGCATGTGCTACCTCCTCTCGTTTCTTCATCGGGCTGGCCGGCCCGAAACGAGAAACGCCCCGGCGCAGGGCGCACGGGGCGGCATAGCGTTGCCGAACCTTGCCAACCTGCGCGGGCCGCTCCGGCGCTCCGGAGGCGTTCGGTCACGTGCGCGCACGTGACGACCAGCGGTCTTCGGGTGGATCGGTGTCGAGGTTACGTGACGGGCGACGCCGTCTCCAAATCCGGCCGCCACGCTGCCCCGAAGTTGACGAAGGGCGGCGTGACGTCCGCGTCGACGTCGACCAGTGCGGCGGCCAGCGCGCCCGCGGAGTCATCGCCGCCCGCCAGTCGAGCGTGGTAGGCCGCCATGGTCTGCTCGGCGACGTCGTCCCCCACCCGGGCAACTCCCGCGACGACGCTCCGGGTGCCGAGTTGTAGAAGGACGCTCGCCAGTCCCAGCGCTTCGTCGCCCGGACGGACGGTGGCGAGGCCGACCTCGCACGCGGAGAGCACGACGTGTTCCGGGGCGAGCGCCGTCTGATCGAGCTCATGGGCGAAGACCGGACCGTCCACCATCCGCAGCGAGGAGAACAACGGGTTCTCGGGCTGGTGCACGCCGTGGGCGGCCACGTGCAGCACTTGCGCGGAACCCATCGCGGCGGTCAGCTCGGCCCGAGTCGCGTCGGCGCCGGTCCGGACCGCCGCGGTCGACCACCTCGTCCCCACTGCCTCCGCCTCCTCGGCCCCGCGACTGAGGTCGGGGCCGGCGATGGCGACGACACCCCGGTGCCCGGTAGGACGCGGCTCGGTCGACGCCAGCCACTTCGTGGCGGACGGCGCGACGACGAGAGGAATCCCGCGTAGCGACGGGAGCGAGGCCCAGGGCAGTTGGCCGAGCACGCCCGTCGACACCAGCACCAGCGGGCCGTCCACGGCGAGGGGCCGGACCAGGGTGTCGTCCAGTTCGCCGAGCGAGCGCTCCAGTGACGACCGCACCACGGCGCGGATCCCGCTGGGCAGCCGGGGCTGGGCGAGGACGTCGAGGTCGGCCCGAGCGCGGCGTACCTGCTCGACGACCGGCGCCGAGGAGCCAAGATCGCGTACCCGGACTCGCTCGCCGACCACGACCGCCCACAGTCCCCCGCCGGCTTGGACGTAGGTGACCATCCCGCGACCCCGCTCGGCCAGGCGCGCCCGCACCTGCTGCAGGGTGGCGGCTCGCAGCGCCGACCCGGACCCGGCGATCGTCCAGGTTCGGGCGACGATCTGCCGCTCCAGGTCCCGGCGCTTGCGCAGCAGCGGCTCGGACGCGGTCCGATCCTGCTCGACGGCTCGCAGCGATTCGAGGGTCTGCCGCAGTTCGGCCAGCAGGTCAGCCGCCACCGGATCCGCCGGGGGACGGACAGCTGGGAGCCGGCCGGACACCGCGCGGGCGCGTTCGGCCGCGGCGAATATCGACGCCGCGCGTCCCGCCTGCAGCGCGAGCGTGATGTCGAGTTCGGCGAGACGCCGGCCATGCACAGCCGATGCCGTGCGCAGGTCGATGCTGCCGAAGCTGGCTTGGTACCGGGCGAGCTCGTCGAGCGCCTGCCGGACGCGGCGCGAACCCGCCGCGGCGTGACCGCGCGCGGCGTCCACGCGGGCGTGGACGTAGTGCGTGTGCATCCGGCCGGTGATCGGGTCATCACGCCGTGCCGGTCCGATATCGGCAAGTTCGGCGGCCGCAGCGTCGACGTCCCCGGCCGACAGCTGCGCCTCGGCCGCGATCAGACCGGCGATGCGGGCCGGCAACCGAAGGCCAGCGGCACCGAGCTCTGCTCTGAGGCGGCGGGCGGGCGTGACCAACCGTGACCCCGGCCGGCCGTCGGCGAGATCGGCCTGGAGCAACACCAGTTCCGCCGACCGACGCCATGGCTCGTTCCCGCGCCGCCGGAACCGATTCCGGGCGGCCGCGGCAAGGCGTCGAGCCCGCCTCACATCGTTCATCGCCAGAGCGCAGCGTGCTCGTTCCAGTTCCGTTTCGCCGAGATCCTGGGCAACCCGCTCGGTCGCGAACAGTCGTGCCGCTCGCGCGAGCGACTCGTCTGCTTCTCGGGTGAGACCGCTCTCCGCCAAGATGCGCGCGCTATCGAGGAGCGCGACTCCGCGGGACACGTCGACATCGGCCGCGCCGGCTTCGGCCATCAAGCCGAGCGCCAGCGGGAGGTTCCCGGCCAAGAACTCGGCGTACCCGAGGTTGTGCGCGGCCTTGAACACCCAGTCCGCCTGGCCGGCTTGACGCGCGAAGTCCAGCGCACGATTCAGCCGGCGTCGAGTGCCAGCCAATTCGCCGCGGAACAAGCGAAGGCTGCCGCTGTTCAGCAAGATCGCGAATTGATCGTTGGGGTCGGCGTGCTCGATGAGGCGTTCCGCGTTGCCCAACTCCGCGAGCGCGGAATCCAAAGAACCGGCGCGCATGGCGATGGCGGCTCGTTGGCTGTGAATACGCACGAGCAACGCGGGATCGTCGAGCCCGTCGACAACTCGCCGGGCCTCGTCCAGGCAGGCGAGGCCCCGGTCCACACCGTGAACCTCGGCTTCCGGCAATGCGCGGGTGATCAAGATTGCCGCGCCGACGGCCCGCGCTCCCGAATCGTCGTCCGGCGGCCCGGTCGAGCTCGTCGACTCGGTCCGGGCCCGATCGAGGAGCCGGAGCGCACGCAGTGGGTGGCCACTGTTGTGCTCCTCGACCGCCCGCGCCCGCAAGGCCGACGCCGCCTCCAGGTTCACGTTCCACAGGGTCGCAGATCCGTGCCGAGCGCGCTCAGATCTCCATCGACGGCGTGATCACCGCACGCTCGCCACCGGGCCTACGAATGGTCAACTGGACCAGTCCACGGGGAACCTCGGCGAACACGAAGCGCCCGTCTACGTCAGCCTCGGTGGTCAGCACCGAACTGGCTGTGCGCAACTCGACGACAGCGACGCCGCCCGGGGTAATCCATCCGTCGAGGCGAGCCGAGTCGGCCGAGGTCTCGGTGATCGTCACCATCGCAGTGAGGCTCGGGCTGGTGAACGTCACCGTTTGGGCGCCTGCGTCCTCGGACCTGACGCCGGCCAGGGTGTGCGTCCGCTGCAGGTCGGCCAGTTCGGCGTGCAGCGCGTCGAGCGTGATCCCGAACTGGATGCGCTCGATCAGATTGCCGGGAACTGGGTCGAGTGTGGAGTAGAGGTTCGCTACTGCGGCCAGGATGCGCGCGTCCGCATCGTCGATGTCGCCTGCGGCAAGCTCGTCCAGCGACGAATCGTCCGGCATCGTCATCAGAGCTCCCAGGCCGAGTCGCTGGCCAACAGCGCACGGAGCTTGGCCAGGCATCGTCCCCGGGTGGGGCCGATGCTGCCGACCGGCATGCCCAGCGACTCCGCCACTGCGGCGTAGTCGGGACGGTCGGCGAAGGCGATGACCCGCAGGAGTTCTTGACACCGTGCGGTGAGCTGGGCGACGTGTTGCCAGAGCCTGCTGTCACCGTCACTGCGGAGAACTTGCTCCTCGGGCAGATCATGAGCTGGCGTCACAACGTCGTCGGCCTCGAACTCACGCGGCTCGACGCGATCACTTCGCTTGACGACGCGCCACGCCTCACGGCGGGCGCTGACGATCAGCCATTGCAGAACTGCCTGCGGGTCCGTGATCGAGTCCGAGCCGCGTACCAGTGCGAGCCACGTCGTCTGAACGACGTCCTCGGCCGTCTGTGAGTCCAGCCGCTGGGCCCGCGCGGTGTGCCACAAGATCGGTGTCAGCAGCGCCACCAGATCGCCCATCATGCTCTCGTCACCGGCCCGGAACGCCCGGAACAGCGAGGCCGCGCGGGACGCGAGCGTTTCCGGGACGGGCTGGGCGCCGATCATGGCCGTTTTACCTGCGTCGCGCCGGAGAACGCGGCCCAGCCGCGCTGGACGGCAGTGTCGAGATCCACTGGCCCGAGGTGGCCGCAACCGCCCTCGGCCAGCTTCTGGGCGATCTCGCCGGCCAGTGCCGGGGCGGCGAAGGATGTACCGCTCCATGTGGCGAAGCCGCTGACGAAGTCGTCGGGATCGATCGTGGCCCGCTCCTCGGCGCCGGCCCGAACCCAGTACGACGACTGCGCCGACCCGTTGAGGTTCACCGGGACGGTGCTCACCAGAGATGCGCCGTAGCGCCGACAGGTCACCCAGTCCCCCGCGTTGCTGAACAACGCGGTCGTGCCGTTGGGGTTCGTGGCCCCGACGCTCGTCACCGGCACGCAGTCGGGATCGAGGGTGCTGATGACGCCACCCGGGTGCGGGGCGAAAGCGGCCGGGAACATCGGCCGGGACGTGCCGTCGTTCCCCGCCGCGACGACCACTGCCGTGCCGCCGCGGGCGAGCGCCAGGATCGGCGCCAGCAAGAGGTGGTCGAAGGCGGCGTCGGGAGGCAGCTCGTGGTAGTAACCCAGCGACAGCGAGACGACGTCCAGGAACCCCTCGGCGGCGCCGCCCTTCTGCGCGGCGTGCTGGCGCGCGGCCAGGGCGGTGAGCGTCTCGAGGACGCAGTGCTCGGGCGCTACGCCGTCGCTCGACATCACCCGGATGGACAAGATGTCGGCGTCCGGACAGAGTTGCCGGATCAGCCCGGCGACGAAGGTGCCGTGGCCGATCTCGGGACCGAGCTCCCCGGCCAGCGGATCGACGACGCCGGAGGCGATGTCGGAATCTGCGTCTGCCCCCGCGAGGCCGAGCTTGACCCCGTTGATCACGAGCTGGCGAGTGACCACGTCGGGCGTCATCCACGGGTGCTTGCCCACCCCGGTGTCGAGAACGGCGACGACCGGGCGACGGGGCCCGCAATCCGTGCGGTGCGGCGCACCGCCGAGCCAGACCACGGGCGCCAGGCCGCCGAGACCGGCCACCCCGTACTCGGCGGCCTCTTCTCCGGACCCGTGAATGTAGGGCGACCCATGGATGTAGGGCGACCCGTGAATGTAGGGCGACCCGTGGATGTAGGGGTTGGCGAACATCAGATGATCGAGTGAGACGTGCCCCGCCGTTGACGAGTCCGTCCCCACCAGCGCGCGGAAGCTTTGCAGCACCTTCCACGCATCAGGCGCTGCCGCGGCGCCCTTGATCGGTTCGAAATGCACGACGTGGGCGAACATCCGTTCCGCGCCCTCGAGCCCGGACTCGCGCGCGGCCGACCTCAACGCCGCGCGCCGCGCGCCGGCTTCGGCCGGCTCGTCGAACGTGAGGCCCAGTTCCTTCGCAGCTTCGCGTAGAGGCCCGTACACGTCCTGGTTTCCGTCGGCAGCACCGCTGACGAGCAGCTTGTCACCGATGTAAACGGTCGGACGAACGGTTCCCTGGTCCTTGACCCGCACGGCGGTCGACGGGTCCAGGATGCGCGCGTTGTAGCGCGCCAGGATCGAGGGCGGCACCCCGATGACTGGCTCGGCGGAAGGCGGCGGCCGGAACATCACCCTGCCGATCACCCGATCGCCGGGCACACGCCTTTCGGCCGGAGGCACCCGACTCGGCTTCGGCCGGTCGTCCCCCGACGGCGGCGTGGGAGCGTTCATGGTCACCTCGTGTCTGCTGCGGGGCAGCTCTCCCGGCCGAGCGTAGGGCCAGGGCCCCAACGACCACCACCGGACGGAAAGCCCGTCGTCAATTCGCTTGTAAAGAGGCACGGGCTGCGGTCGAAATACATCTTCCGGCCCGCGTGTATCAGAACCGCTCGTGGCTGCTCCTGCCCCCGTGACGATCGACGGAGGTGGGTCATGACGACGCAGGAGCCCCTGCACGGTGCCGTCCTCGCCGGGGGGAATGACGGCACCGACCCAACTCCGGAGCTCGACCGGCCAGAACGTGACGCGAGCAGCGGGGGCGTTCCGCGTCAATGGCTGGTCGAGCCGATCGCAACCCAGCGGTCGGCCGCGGAACAGATGTTGGGGGGTACCGCGGCCGACCCCTGGCCTGCATGGGCCCGCGCTCAGTTGCTCGACGCGGTCGACCTGTCCGAGCGGGTGCCGGACGGCGTGAGCATCGCGACCGTCCTCTACCGCGACTGGTTCAACCCCGCGGTGAGTGGTGTCGACCTGCTGCGATCGCGTCGCCCACTGGCCGGGGTCTATCGCAGCGCGCACATCGGCAGCGGCGCGCGGGTGACGCGCGACGGTGTCATCGTCGTCGATCGGCACGACGTCATCGGCCGGGACGGGTGGTGGCGCACGTGGGGCGAGTCGTGGACGCCGCCCCGGACGCGGCCGGGCTCGGTGCGGGTGCTGTTCACTCCGCGCCCCGACCGCCTGGCCGACTTCGTGCGGACCACGACCGCCGCGCTCGTTCCGGCGAGCATCCCCTGGTCACTCGGGTGCGCGACGAATCCGCGCCGGATGCGCCGCTTCGCCTCGGCCGTGCTGGATCTGCCGAGCGTGGACGCGCTGCCGGCCGGCCTGCTGGACGACCTGGCCCCCGCCCTGCGGCCCGTCGTGCCGCCGCTGTGCCTGCCCCTCGCCGCCGGCGTCGCGGTGGCCGAGTACCCGGAGAACGGGATGACTTACGGCGAGCACCGCTGCCACCTGATCGCGCTCGCACTGCGCCACCCGAGCAGCGCCCGCCGACCGCTGCGCGCGATCGCTGCGGTCTTCGCCGCCCACGGCATCAACCCGGCCGCGCCTTACCGCTCGGCCTGAGTCGTCAGCTGTCGGCGTGGATGTCGGCGGCGGCCGATCCCACCGGGGTGGCGGTCACGGACGACACCGCACGGATCAGCGCGGTCCGTCCCTGTGCCGGTGAGAGGGTGCCGGGCACGTCCTGGCTCTCGGTGAGTGATCCGAGAAATCGCAGCCCGCCGCCGCCGGTGGCGTCGATCTCGGCCCATTCGGTCGCCATGTACCCGACGTAGATCTGCGGCAGCACCGTGGTCCGGGAACCGCCGGCCAGCTTGTACAAATTCTGATACGTCCAGCCGAAGTTGCACGCCGCGGCCTTCGTCCACGTCTTCGGGCAGAAATCGGCCGAGCCGATGAACACCAGGGCCTGGCCGGTGCCCGGCATGTGGCTGAGGAAGCTCGCCTTCCAGGACGCTGCTTCCGGCTCGGTGCTGGCAAAGCCGGCCTCGAAGTCAGCGGCACCGACCACGCTGCCACCCGACGGCACGTGCAGTTGCCCGATCACCTTGGTCGCCCAGTCCGCCCCGCGAGCAGCGGCCGGGTACTGCGACCAGTTACCGGAGTTGTTCGTGCCGACGGCGACGGTGCCGTGGCCGCCGGCGGCGGCATAGGCGTCGAGGTACGCGTTGAGCGCTGCGACCAGGTTCCCGTACGTGATCCGGCGATCGATCGCACTGAGCGCGACGCCGGTCCCGTCGTTGAGCTGCGCACCGATGTGGAGGAGGACGAAGGTCTTCGACGCATCAGCCGTGCCCTCGCCGGCCATCACGGCGGCGTTCGCGGTCGCGCTGTCGGTGATGTTGCGGACGTAGCGGGCGGTCGCCGTGGCCGGCGGGTTAGCGATGGCCGTGGACGGGACGTACCCGTCGACATCGACGACCACCGTCAGGCGGCCACCCGACGAGTTGTGGACAGCGAACCTGCCGTTCGACGAGACCGGTACGAGCACGACGTTGGACGTCGTCTGGCCGGCCTTGAACTGGAGGACGGTGGTGATCGGCCGCGTCGTGCCGTACTTCCACGCCTGCAGGCCGCCGCCCCGCGTCGGGGATGTCACGTGCAGCGTGACGAGCGCCGCCGCAGCCTGCGAGAGCGGCACGCCGCCCTTGCCGGCCACCGACACCGCGAGGTTGGCGTTGGCCGCCACCGTGCTCGTCTGCACCCGGGTCTGGATGACCGTCTGGAACGCCTTCGCGGTCTGCGCAAAGCCGATGTTGTAGTACCCGGCGACGTCCACGAGGACGTGCACCGTCCCGCCCGACGTGTTCACGAGAGTGGCCTTGCCGCCGCTCAGCCGCAACACCGCGAACGCCGACACTCGCTGCCCAGCCGCGAAGTGCACGAGCGGCAGGTTCTGCCGGGGCTCGTCGGGCCGGTACGCGATGATCGACCCCGCCTTGGTCGGACTCAGGACCGTGATCGTCACCGCCACCGCGCCCGGGCCGGGGGGCACCCCGGCGTGGCCCGCAAGGGTCGGCGTGATGCCGGCGCCAGCCGGCAACGCACCTTTGTGGTTGCCGTACGCGCCGCCGGTGCGGGTGTCCACGAACCGGGTCGGGGTGACCGAGTGGAACACGCCTGGATCGGCGGCCGACGCGGCTCCGGAGGCGTAGTAGCCGGAGACGTCCACGACGATCTGCACCGAGCCGCTCGACGACACGTTGACGATGTTGATCCGCCCCCGGGACAGCGGCACGACCGCGGTGTCCGAGACTGCCGCCTGCCCGGCGGCGAACTGCAGGTTCGTGGTCGACGGGCGGGTAGCGCCGTAGGCCATGAGACCGCCGTTGCCGGTCGGCGCCACCGCGGTGAGGGTGACGACCACGGCGCCCACTCCGGTGGCGGGCACGTGGCCGACGCCGGCAATGAGGGGATTGATTCCGCGGCCCGCCCCGACCGCGCCCTTGTGGTTGCCACCCGCTCCCGTCCGCGTGTCGACGACGCGCGACTGCGCCCCGAGGGCGACATACGTCCCGCCGGGCGTCACCGCCGACGCCGGCGCGGCGAGCGCGAGCGCACCTGATCCGACGAGTCCGGCAACCAGGGCAGCACGCATAACGCGATGCACGAAACTCCTCCGGACGAATGATCTTGATGGGCGGGCGAACGCTAACTCATTCACCTGAAGACACGGCGAGAGCCCGGCGTTGGGGTGCCGGGCTCTCGTCGAAAGAATGCCGTCAGGCCTGCGCGGACGCTTCCTCGAGCATGTTGCGGGTGCGGTTGGAGTCGACCGGGATACCGGGACCCATCGTCGTCGAGAAGGTGACCTTGCGCAGGTACTTGCCCTTCGCCGCCGACGGCTTGGAGCGCAGGATCTCGTCGAGCGCCGCCGCGTAGTTCTCGACGAGCTGCTCGGGCGAGAACGACGCCTTGCCGATGACGAGGTGCAGGTTGGCCTGCTTGTCGACCCGGAAGCTGATCTTGCCGCCCTGGATGTCGGCCACGGCCTTCGCGACGTCGGGGGTGACCGTGCCCGTCTTCGGGTTCGGCATCAGGCCGCGCGGGCCCAGGATGCGGGCGATCCGGCCGACCTTGGCCATCTGGTCCGGCGTGGCGATCGCGGCGTCGAAGTCCAGGTACCCGTCGGTGATCTCCTGGATGAGGTCGTCGCTGCCGACCTTGTCGGCGCCGGCCGCACGCGCTTCTTCGGCCTTTTCGCCGGTCGCGAAGACGATGACTCGGGCAGTCTTGCCGGTGCCGTGCGGCAGGCTCACGGTGCCGCGAACCATCTGGTCGGCCTTGCGCGGGTCGACGCCCAGACGCATGGCCACCTCGACGGTGCCGTCGAACTTGCTGGGCGAGGCCTGCTTGGCGATGGTGGCGGCTTCGAGCGGCGAGTAGATCTTGCCTTCCTCGATCAGCTCGGCGGCTTTGCGGTAATTCTTGCTGCGCTTCATTGCGTTCTCCGTTCTTCCCGCCTGGTGGACGGGTCAGTGGTCAACGGGCGCCGACCCTCGGCGTCCTCCCACGGTGGACTGTCAGCCCTCGACGGTGATGCCCATCGACCGGGCGGTGCCGGCGATGATCTTGGCGGCCTGGTCGATGTCGTTGGCGTTGAGGTCTTCCATCTTGGTTTCGGCGATCTCGCGCACCTGCTTCATGGTGACCTTCGCGACCTTCTTGGTGTGCGGCTCGCCGCTGCCCTTCTCGACACCGGCGGCCTTGAGCAGCAGCCGCGCGGCGGGCGGGGTCTTGGTGACGAAGGTGAACGAGCGGTCCTCGTACACCGAGATCTCGACCGGGACGATCTGCCCGCGCTGCGACTCGGTGGCCGCGTTGTAGGCCTTGCAGAACTCCATGATGTTGACGCCGTGCTGGCCGAGCGCCGGGCCCACGGGCGGCGCCGGGTTGGCGGCACCCGCCTGGATCTGCAACTTGATGATCGCGGCGAGTTTCTTCTTGGGAGGCATGGCTTCTCTTCTTCTCGACGGGTTCTAAAGGTGGATCAGATCTTGGCGACCTGGCTGAACGCCAGCTCGACGGGAGTCTCGCGGCCGAAGATCGACACGAGAACGTGCAGCTTCTGGTGCATCGGGTCGATCTCGCTGATCGTCGCGGGCAGCGTGGCGAACGGGCCGTCCATGACGGTGACCGACTCGCCGACGCTGTAGTCGATGGTCACCTGCTGCTTGTCGCTGGCCGCCGCGCCGGTCTTGCCGGGCTGGGCGAGCCGCTGGGCCCGCTCGGTGGCCGGAGCCAGGATCTTGACGACCTCGTCGAGGCTGAGCGGGGACGGCCGCGACGTGGCGCCGACGAAGCCGGTGACGCCTGGGGTGTTACGCACGGCACCCCAGGAGTCGTCGGTGAGCTCCATCCGCACCAGGATGTAGCCCGGGAACACCTTGCGCTGCACCTGCTGGCGCTTGCCGTTCTTGATCTCGACGACCTCTTCGGTCGGCACCTCGACCTGGAAGATGAAGTCCTCCATGTCGAGGGACTGGATGCGGCTCTCGAGGTTGGTCTTCACCTTGTTCTCGTAGCCGGCGTAGGAGTGGACGACGTACCAGTCCCCGAACTGGGTCCGCAGCTCGCGCCGCAGCGCCTCGACCGGGTCCTCGTCCTCGTCCTCGGCGGCGATCTCCTCGGCCGGAGCGACCTCCACGGCTTCGGCGACCGGAGCGGGCAGGTCGGTCAGCACGTCCTCGTCGTCATCGTCGGACGCCGGGGGCGGCGCATCGGCGCCGAGCAGGCGGGCCGCGGAGGCCAGGTCGGTGGGACCCTGCTCGGCGGCCTCGGCCGACTCGCTGCGTGCGGCGTCGGGCGTCTCGTCGCTCACCGGGGCGGACCCGGCGGCGTCGTCGTACTCGGACACAATCTCTCTTCTCTTGCTCAGGGGTGGCCGGGCGCCCGGCTGGCTACGAGCCGACTGACGATCAGCCGAACACCGTCAGCACCAGCTTGGCGAACCCGAGGTCGAGCCCGGCGACGATCGCCACCATGATCACCACGAAGATGATCACCACAATCGAATATGTCACCAGCTCGGTGCGTGAGGGCCAGAGCACCTTACGCATCTCCGAGACGCTCTCGCGGACGAAGCGCGTCGGCTTCCCACCACGGCTCTTGGCCGGGCGCGAAGACGGTGACTCGGTACGAGTCGCGGTCACGGTTCCTCCTCTAGAACGTCACGTTACTGCGCAGGGGCGGCAGGACTCGAACCTGCAACCGCCGGTTTTGGAGACCGGTGCTCTACCAATTGAGCCACGCCCCTAGGGACTTCGGGGCGACATTCTCCTTACGTTCATCCTGCCCGCGAGCATGCTGACGCAAGGCCACAGCGGACCCCGAGGCGCCAGTCTACGTGTCGGGGCGAGCTGGCTCCAACCCGGTGACGAGCGGTTCGAACCCGGCTGCACCCGTCTGGGACGATTGCAGCCATGGGAGCCCGCATATCCGAGCGCATCGCCGCCATCGCCGAATCCGCAACCCTGGCCGTCGACGCGAAGGCGAAGGCGCTCAAGGCCGCCGGCCGCCCGGTCATCGGGTTCGGCGCCGGCGAGCCGGACTTCCCGACCCCGGACTACATCGTCGAGGCGGCCGTCGCGGCCTGCCGCGACCCGAAGAACCACCGCTACACCCCGGTCGCCGGGCTGCCCGAGCTGCGCGCGGCGATCGCCGGCAAAACCCGGCGCGACACCGGCTACGCCGTCGAGGCCGGTCAGGTCCTGGTCACCAACGGCGGCAAGCAGGCCGTCTACAACACCTTCGCCACCCTGCTCGATCCGGGCGACGAGGTCCTGCTCATCGCTCCGTACTGGACGACCTACCCCGAGGCCGTCAAGCTCGGCGGCGGCGTCCCCGTCGAGGTCGTCACCGACGAGACCACCGGCTACCTCGCCA
>JAVHVH010000286.1:0-28240 GCA_032160665.1 Pseudonocardiales bacterium | reverse complement strand
GTGTGCGGGGCAGGGTCGGTGATGTCGTCGGCCGGCACGTAGATCGCCTGCATCGAGGTGATCGACTTGCCCTTGGTCGACGTGATCCGCTCCTGCATCTCGCCCATCTCTTCGGCCAGCGTGGGCTGGTAACCCACGGCCGACGGCATGCGGCCGAGCAGCGTCGACACCTCGGACCCGGCCTGCGTGAACCGGAAGATGTTGTCGATGAACAGGAGCACGTCCTGGCCCTGGACGTCGCGGAAGTACTCGGCCATGGTCAGCGCCGACAGCGCGACGCGCAGGCGGGTGCCCGGCGGCTCGTCCATCTGCCCGAAAACCAGCGCGGTCTTCTCGAGCACGCCCGACTCGGTCATTTCCGCGATGAGGTCGTTGCCCTCGCGGGTCCGCTCGCCCACACCGGCGAACACCGACACGCCACCGAAGTTCTCGGCGACGCGGTAGATCATCTCCTGGATCAGCACCGTCTTGCCGACGCCCGCACCACCGAACAGGCCGATCTTGCCGCCGACCACGTACGGGGTGAGCAGGTCGAGCACCTTGATGCCGGTCGCGAACATCTCGGTCTTGGACTCGAGCTGGTCGAACGGCGGTGGCTCGCGGTGGATCGACCAGCGTTCTTTGATGTCGAGCTCGTCGGCGGCGACGTCGAGCGGTTCGCCCAGAGTGTTGAAGACGTGGCCGAGGGTGCCGTTGCCGACCGGCACGGTGATCGACGAACCGGTGTCGACGACCTCGGAACCGCGCACCAGGCCGTCGGTCGGCTGCAGCGCGATGGCCCGCACCATGTCGTCGCCGATGTGCTGCGCGACCTCGAGGGTCAGCGTCTTCGACAGCTCGCCGAGCTCGATCTTGGTCGTGAGCGCGTTGTTGAGGTCGGGGATGCTGTTGCGCCCGAACTCGACGTCGACGACGGGCCCGATCACGCGTACGACTCGGCCGCTGCTCGCACCCTTCGCGTCGGTGCTGGTCTCGTCCTTCTCGACTGTGGTCACGGTCTTACCCCTCGTCATTTCCTGCTGCGGCCAGAGCGTCGGCGCCGCCGACGATCTCGCTGAGCTCTTGGGTGATCTCGGCCTGGCGAGCCTGGTTCGCCAAGCGGGTGTAGGTCTTGATCAGATCGGTGGCGTTGTCGCTTGCCGATTTCATCGCCCGGCGGCGGGCGGCCGATTCCGACGCGGCCGACTCGAGCAGCGCCGAGAAGATCCGCGAGCTGATGTAACGCGGCAGCAGCGCCGCGATCAACCTCGCCGGCTCGGGCTCGAACTCGTACTGCGCCGCCGAGACGCCGTCGTCGCCGTCCTCGTTCTTGCCGTCGTCACCGGACTCGTCCGCGTCGTCGCCCTTCACCGGCGAGACCCGCACGGTCGTGGGAACCTGGCTGACCGAGTTGACGAACTTGGTGTACACGACCCACAGCTCGTCGATACCCGGCTTGGACTCGCCGTCCTCGCTGTCGACCTGGCCTTCGGAGGTCACGGTCAGCGCCGCGACCACCGCCTCGGTCGCTCCGCGGGCGTCGATGAAGTTGGGCTGCTCGGAGAAGCCGGTCCACACGCCGGCGAGCTTGATGTTGCGGAACTTGTAGTACGCGACGCCCTTGCGGCCGATGATGTAGCGGTCGATGTCCTTGCCCTCGCCGCTGAGCCGCTCGGCCAGCGCATTGGCCGCCTTGATCACGTTGGCGTTGTAGCCACCGGCGAGCCCACGGTCACTGGTGATGATGAGGATGCCGGCCCGGGACGGATTTTCGACGCCGGTGAGCATCGGGTGCTGCAGCGTCGGGTCGCCGCCGATCTCGGCGAGCGCCTGGCTGAGCGCCTCGGCGTAGGGCCGGGCCGCATTGCGCCGGGCCTGCGCCTTGGCGATCCGGGAGGCGGCGATGAGCTCCATCGCCTTCGTGATCTTCTTCGTCGATTGCACCGTGCGGATCCGGCGCCGGTAGACGCGAAGCTGAGCACCCATCAGACCGCTACTCGCTCGACTTGTCGGGCGTCGGCTGGAACTGCTTGTTGAAATCGGCGACGATCTTGTCGAGCTGGGTCGCGAGTTCGTCGTCGAAGCCCTTGGCCACGGCGAGCTCGTCGAAGAGGCCGGCGGCGTTGTGCGCGACGTAGTCGAGCAGTTCCGACTCGTAGCGGCGCACGTCGCCGACCTCGATGTCGTCCAGCTTGCCGTTGGTGCCGGCCCAGATCGAGACGATCTCGCGGCCGACCGGGAAGGGCGAGGACGCGGGCTGCTTGAGTAGCTCGACCAGCCGGGCGCCACGGGCCAGCTGTTGCTGGCTGGACTTGTCGAGGTCCGAGCCGAAGGCGGCGAACGCCTCGAGCTCGCGGTACTGGGCGAGGTCGACGCGCAGTCGGCCGGCCACGGCCCGCATCGCCTTGGGCTGTGCCGCGCCACCGACCCGCGACACCGAGATGCCGACGTTGACCGCCGGACGGACGCCGGCATTGAAGAGGTCGGTCTCGAGGAAGCACTGTCCATCGGTGATGGAGATGACGTTGGTCGGGATGTAGGCCGACACGTCGTTGCCCTTGGTCTCGATGACCGGCAGACCCGTCATCGAACCGCCACCCAGGTCGTCGGACAACTTCGCGCAGCGCTCGAGGAGCCGGCTGTGCAGGTAGAAGACATCGCCGGGGTACGCCTCGCGGCCCGGGGGACGACGCAGCAGCAGGGAGACGGCGCGGTAGGCCTCGGCCTGCTTGCTGAGGTCGTCGAAGATGATCAGGACGTGCAGGCCCTGGTACATCCAGTGCTGGCCGATGGCCGAGCCGGTGTACGGCGCGAGGTACTTGAAGCCGGCCGAGTCGGAGGCGGGCGCGGCCACGATCGTCGTGTACTCCATCGCGCCGGCCTCTTCGAGGGTGTTCCGGGCCGCGGCAATTGTCGAGCCCTTCTGCCCGATCGCGACGTAGATGCAGCGCACCTGCTGCTTCGGGTCGCCGGTCTTCCAGTTGTCGCGCTGGTTGATGATCGCGTCGAGGCACACCGTGGTCTTGCCGGTCTGGCGGTCGCCGATGATCAGCTGACGCTGGCCACGCCCGATCGCCGTCATGGCGTCGATGGCCTTGATGCCGGTCAGCAGCGGCTCGCGGACCTCCTGGCGTTGCACCACCGACGGCGCCTGGAGTTCGAGGGCCCGGCGCTCACTGGACTCGATCTCGCCGTTGCCGTCGATCGGCCGGCCCAGCGGGTTGACCACCCGGCCGAGGTAGTTGTCGCCGACCGGGACGGAGAGGATTTCGCCGGTCCGCTTGACCTGCTGGCCCTCTTCGATCTTGGTCGCGTCACCGAGGATCACGACGCCGATGTCGCGGACGTCGAGGTTCAGCGCGATGCCGAGGGTGCCGCCCTCGAACTCGAGCAGCTCGTTGGTCATCGCGCTGGGCAGTCCCTCGACGCGGGCGATGCCGTCACCGGTTTCGGCAACGACGCCGACCTCTTCGCGCGAGGCCTCCGGCGAATAGGACGAGACGTAGCTCTCGATCGCGCTACGGACCTCGTCGGCGGAGATCGTCAGCTCTGCCATGAACGTTTTCCTCTTTGTCTCTTGGGTCTGTCGTGGTCTAGATGGGCGTTGTGGTGGTCAGCTGGCGAGAGCCGAGCGGGCTTCGGCGAACCGGGTGGCGATACTGCCGTCGATGACCTCGTCGCCGACGCGGATGACCAGCCCGCCCCGAACCGCTGGGTCCAGCGCGGTGCGGACGCTGATCGCGCGGCCGTACATCGCGGTCAGGGCCGTCGAGAGCCGCTCCAGCTGGGCGTCGGTCAGCGGCACCGCCGAGATGACCCGGGCCACCGACCGCTCCTGACGCGCCGTCGCCTGCTCCAGCAGATCGTCGATCGCGAGCAGGATGCTGCGCTTGCGCTCGCTGGCGATCGCATGGCGCAGCAGGGCGAGCGTGATCGGCGAGACCTTGTCTTTCACCAGCGAATCCAGCAGGGCGGTCCGCCGGGAGACGTCGACCGTCTGCTCGTCCAGCAGGCTGGTGACCTCGCCTTCGGCCTCGAGGATGCGCTCGAGCCGGAACAGCTCATCCTCGACCTGGTCGAGCGAGTTGCCCTTCTCGGCCGCGGCGAACAGGGCGTCGTCACCGGCACTTTCGATGGCGTCGGCGAGATCCCAGGGCGTGGACCAGCGCTCGCCGACCGCCGCCTTCGCGATCTCCAACGCCTGCTTGCCGACCTGGCCGGACACGAGCCGCTCGAGCAGCTCGGACCGCCGCTCCGGCGAGGTGGCGGCATCGCCCAGCGCACGCCGCAGCCGCGGCTGGGATACGACCAGCTGGCCGATCGAGTACAGCTCGTCGGCGATCTCGACCAGCTTGGCCGCGCTGACCCGGGCGCCGATGACCTGCTGCTGCCTCGCGCGCAGGTTGTCGATCGCCCGTCGGCTCGCGGAACGCATCATCCGGGGTTCCTGCGGAATCGTGGAGCCCCAGCGGAGCGATTCTGTGGGGTGGTCATGCGCCCGCTCCTCCGGTGGTGGCCTTGTCCTGCGACTCGAGACCCGCGAGGAATGCATCGACGGTCGAGGAGACCTGCGCCTCGTCGGACAGCCGCTGGTTGACGATCTTCTCGGACAGCTCGACGGCCAGCGTGCCGATCTCGGCGCGCAGCTCCCGCACGATCGCCCCGCGCTGGGTAGCGAGCTGCTCCTCGCCGCGGGTCACGATGCGCGCGGACTCCTCCTGCGCCTTGGCCCGCAGTTCCTCGAGGGTGCGCTGCGCCTCGGCGCGGGCGTTCTCGCGGATCTGCGCCGCCTCGGTACGGGCCTCGTTCAGCGCGTTCTGGTACGCCTTCTCGGCCTCGGCCAGCTTGGCCTTGGCTTCCTCGCTGTCCTCGACCTGCTTGCGCAGCATCTGCTGACGCTCGCCCATGATGCGCTGCACCGGCGGGACGATGACCTTTGCGACGAACACGAGGATCAGCAGGAACGCGATGAATTCCGCGATGAAGGTCGCGTTGGGAACCAGGAAGTTTCCCGCGGCGACGACGGTGTGGTGTGCCATGAATGTGGTTCCTACTCCGAGGATTTACTTGCTGGAGAGAACGAAGACGAACAGCACCGCGAAGGCCAGGTTGATGAAGTACGCGGCCTCGACCAGACCCACGGTCAGGAAGAACAGCGTCTGCAGCTGGCCCTGCGCCTCGGGCTGACGGGCGACGCCCTGGATCAGCGAGCTACCGGCGAGGCCGTCACCGATACCCGCGCCGACGGCGCCGCCGCCGAGCGCAAGACCGCCGCCGACAAGACCGCCGGCGGTCTCGATGCCCTGGATGAGCGTGTTAGCCATTTCTCCTCAATTCTTTCGGTAGTGACGTCGACATAGCGTGTGCAGGCGGAACGGGACCTGCGGGATCAATGGTGCGCACCCTCCTCGGCCGGTGCGATCGAACTGAAGTACAAGACGGTCAGCAACCCGAAGATGAAGGCCTGGATCAGCCCGATGGCCGAGTCGAAGATCTTCCAGAGGATGTCGGGCAGCCAGAGGATGACCGCCGGCATGGCCGCGATCAGCGCGAGCATGATGGTGCCGGCGAAGATGTTGCCGAAGAGTCGCAGCGCCAGCGTGACGGGCTTCATCACCTCTTCGATGATGTTGAGCGGGATCAGCGCATACGGCTTGCGGAAGAGGTGTCCGTAATACCCGCGCACGCCCTTCTTGCGGATGCCGACGACATGCATGGTGCCGATCACGAGGAGCGCGAGGGCGTACGTGAGGTTGACGTCCGAGGCCGGCGGCGGCGCGTACTCCGGGTGGTGCCCGGTCGGGATGATTGCGATCCAGTTGGCGATCAGGATGAACAGGAACAATGCCTCGGCGAGCGGTACGACGAATGGGGCGGTCTTGATGCCCATCGAATCCTCGACCTGCTTCTCGACCTGCTCGGTCACGGATTCGAAGAAGATCTGCAGCTTGCCCGGCTCACGAAGATTGGCGCTGCGGCGCAGCATCAGGCCGAGGACGACGAGGATGCCGCCGGCGATCAACGTGCCCGTGATGGTGTCGCCGTTGAGCGTCAGACCGAAGACGTGCCACTCGATGTGCTCGCCCGGCGTGATGTTGATCGCCAGATTCTGCGCGCTCACGTGACCACCGACCCCGGCGCCGAAGGGGGCGTCATGACGACGGCCGCAGGCTACGGAAGACCGGCACCGCGGCGCCGACCAGCATCAGGATCTGGAAGACCGCGAGGCCGGCGAAGACGCCCAGGCCATCGGGACGGAGCAACAGGCCGATGGCGATGGCGATCAGCGTGATGCCGCCGAGCCGGCCGATGACGCCGTTGCGAAACCGCTTCTTGTTCATCGTCGGGTCGCTCGCATAGGCGATGACCGACCTCTGCAGCATCCGGTTGTTGAGTGCTCCGAGCGCTATCCCGACGCAGCCGAAGACCCCCATCAACGGGTGTCCCTGGAACGACGTCACCACAATGGCGACGACACCGAGGACGGCACCGACGACCGCCGATCTGCGCAGGTTCGCAGCGGCGGACACCGGGGTGTAGACGACCGGTTCCACGAAGGCTCTCTCCACTCAGTTCTTCAGGTGCTTACGGAATTGCGCCACGGTGTAGCTGACAGCCCCGACGATGCCGAGGAGAAGCCCGACAAGCAGGAACACCGGTTTCGTACCCAACATCGTGTCGACCAACCAGCCCAGGGCGAAACCTGCGGCCAATTGAGCTGCAATGACCGCGCCCATGCCCAGGAGGGTTGACAACCCTGGAGATTCGGCGGGCACCGCGTTGTCTCCTAGCCGACGTTCGACGTCCGCGAACCGGTACTGCTCACTGGTAGCTCCTTGGGACTCGGGGCCAAGTTCGTCGCCGCCGGCACGGAATGCGGACCGGCGACCGCGCGGGCCGACGGTGAGTCCACGTGCGCCAGAAGGCGATGGCAACAGAGTACCGGTGACTCCGCGGGCGTCCGGAGCCGGGTCGGCCCCAAAACCATTGCCCTTCAGACGCGTGCCACGCGGTTCGCCTCGGTGCGGCTCCGGCGCCCGGGCAACATCGAAACCAGCACTCCGACGACGGTCAGCGTGCAGACGGTCGCGACGACCACCCACTGCCTGCCGTTGTAGGACAACGCGACGCCCGTGCCGGCGAGCAGGGCCGACCAGAAGTACAGCAGGACGACCGCACGCCGGTGGCTGTGCCCGAGTTCGAGCAGGCGGTGGTGCAGGTGCTGCTTGTCGGGCGCGAACGGGGAACGACGCTGGCGGACTCGCCGCACCACCGCGAGCAGGAGGTCGACGAACGGCAGTGCGAGCACAGCCGCCGGGATGATCAGGGCCAGCAGCAGCGGCAGCGCGCCCAGCGCGCGCTGGAACACCTGCGGGTCGGTGGATGTCGTGGCCGTCGTGGTCGCCGCCGAGAGCATCAGCCCCACGAACATCGAGCCGGAATCGCCCATGAAGATGCGCGCCGGGTAGAAGTTGTGCGGCAGGAACCCGGCGCAGGTGCCCGCCAGGACCGCGGCCAGGAGGGTCGACGGCGCCGCGATCTGGGAGAATCCGCCCTGTCCCAGGTGGTAGGAGTAGACGAAGAAGGCGCTCGCCGAGATGACGGCCACCCCCGCCGCGAGCCCGTCCAGGCCGTCGATGAAGTTCATCGCGTTGATGATCAGGACGGTGAACAGGATCGTCACCGGGATGGCGAGGTCGCGTCCGAGGACGAATGTCCCGTTGTCACCCCAGGGCACGTAGATGGAGCCGATCTGGACGCCGCCGAGCGTCACCATCAGCCCGGTGGCCAGCACCTGACCGGCCAGTTTGGTGAGCGAGTCGAGCTCGTACTTGTCGTCGATCACCCCGACCGCGCAGATGACCAGTCCGGCGCCCACCACCCAGAGCATCTCGGGGCCGCTATCGAAGCATTCGTGCAGCGTCGGCAGCCGCGCGGCCACGAACAGCGCCAGCGCGAACCCGGCCAGGATCGCGACCCCGCCCATCCGCGGAATCGCGACGGCGTGGACGTCGCGGTCGCGGGGCAGGGCCAGGGCCTTCCACCGGATGGCGGCTAGGCGCGCCAGCGGGGTGAGCAGGAACGTGACCGCGGCGCCGACGCACGCGACGAGCAGGTACTCGAGACTCGGATGCGTCATCGACCGGCCTCGGCGGGGTTCGTCGAGTCGACGATGTCGGGCACGACCTCGCGCAGCGCGTCCACCCCGACGGCGCCGAGTCGCAGGATGTGGGGTCGGCTGCCGGTGACGTCGACGATCGTGGACGCGACGCCGCCGGAGGCCTGGCCGTCCTCGAGGTAGATGGCAACGTCCTCGCCGAGCAGTGAGCGTGCCTCGAGCGCGGTCTGCGCGGCCGGCTGCCCGTGCCGGTTCGCGCTGGAGACGGCCATCGGACCGGTTTGCTCGAGCAGTTCGATCGCGACCGGGTGCAGTGGCATGCGCACTGCCACCGTGCCGCGGGCGTCGCCGAGGTCCCAGGTCAACGAGGGCGCGTGGCGGACCACCAGCGTCAGCCCGCCCGGCCAGAACGCCTCGACGAGGGTGCGGGTCCGGGAGTCGACGGCGCTGACGAGCCCGTCGACGGTCGACCAGGATCCGACGAGGACGGGAACCGGCATGTCCCGGCCACGGCCCTTGACCCGCAGCAGGTCGGCGACCGCGACCGCGTCGAACGCGTCCGCCCCGAGGCCGTACACGGTGTCCGTGGGCAGGACAACCAATTCCCCTGACGCCACGCTGTGCGCGGCCGTCTGGATCGCGTCGACTCGAACATCGGGATCGCCGCATTCGAAGAACAGAGCCACGGCCCTCATCCTGCCCTAGCGTCGGATGGCGACGATGTACCTCGGGCGGCCGGCGAGATCGCGATGCGCGGTCACCGAGGTCCAGTGTCCAGCGGACTCGAGCAGCGCCGGTACGGCGGTGGCGTGGGTGTCGTCGTGTTCGAGCGCCAGCACACCGCCCGGACGCAGCAGTTGCGCAGCCCGGGCCAGGACCTGGGGAACGAGCGCGAGGCCGTCAGTTCCGCCGAAGACGGCGACCTCGGGATCGTGGCGGACCTCGGCCGCGACCGCCGCACGGGTCGGGACGTAGGGCGGATTGCAGACAAGCGCATCCACCGAGCCCTGCAGGTCGGCCAGCAGGTCCTGGTCGGCCACATCCGCGGCCACGACTCGCACCCGCGTGCCGGCCGCGTTGCGGGTCAGCCAGGGCAGGGCCGCCGGGTCGCGCTCGACGGCGACCACGCGGGCGGCCGGCACCTCGTCGGCGATCGCGAGCGCGAGCGCTCCGCTGCCCGAGCACAGATCGACGGCGAGCGGTTCGGGCGCCGCGCGCAGTGCCGGCAGCGCCGCGTCCACCAGGAGTTCGGTCTCCGGGCGTGGTACGAACACGCCGGGGCCGACCGCGACCTCGACGTGCCGGAAGGCGACGGTGCCGACGATGTGCTGCAGCGGCTCCCTCGTCGCGCGGCGGGCGAGGGCGGCCTCGAACGCGGCCATCGCTTCCGGTCCGGGCGGGCCAGTCAGGACGAGTCGCGAGCGCGGTACGTCGAGGACATGGGCCAACAGCAGTTCGGCGTCCACCCGCGGCGACGGCACTCCGGCCGCCGCCAGCCGGGCGGCCGCCTCCGTGAGCAGCAGGCCCGTCATTGGTCGCCGGCGAGGAGCGCCTCGGTGTCGGCATGGCGCAGCGCGGCGATCACGTCCTCAAGGGCGCCGTCCAGCACCTGGTCAAGGTTGTAGGCCTTGAACCCGACCCGGTGATCGCTGATCCGGTTCTCGGCGAAGTTGTAGGTCCGTACCCGCTCCGAGCGATCTACGGTGCGCACCTGCGAGCGCCGTGCGTCAGAGGCCGCCGCGTCGGCCTGATCCTGCGCGGCCGCCAGCAGCCGCGCGCGCAGCACCCGCATGCCGGCCTCGCGGTTTTGCAGCTGGCTCTTCTCGTTCTGCATGCTGACGACGGTGCCGGTGGGCAGGTGGGTGATGCGAACGGCGGAGTCGGTCGTGTTGACGCTCTGCCCGCCCGGCCCCGACGAGCGGTAGACGTCGATCCGCAGATCGTTGGGATCGATCTCGACCTCGACGTCGTCGGCCTCGGGCAGGACCACCACACCGGCCGCCGAGGTGTGGATGCGGCCCTGCGACTCGGTGGCCGGCACCCGCTGCACACGGTGCACCCCACCCTCGTACTTCAGATGCGCCCAGACGCCGTCGTCGGCCTTGCGGGCGCGGACAGCGATGGTGGCCGACTTCTTGCCACCGAGGTCGGTCGGCTCGTCGTCCAGGACCTCGGTAATCCAGCCCCGCCGTTCGGCGTAGCGCAGGTACATGCGCAGCAGGTCGCCAGCGAACAGCGCGGACTCCTCGCCGCCCTCTCCCGCCTTGACCTCGAGGATCACGTCCTTGGCGTCGTTCGGGTCCTTGGGCAGAAGGAGTTCGCGCAGCCGCGTCTCGAGCTCGTCGATGCGCACGACCAGGGCATCGGCCTCGGCCGCGAAGGACGCGTCCTCGGGGGCCAGCTCGCGGGCGGCGCCCAGGTTCTCGCGCGCTGCCTCCAGCTCGCTGGCCGCGGCGACGATCGGCGCCAGCTCGGCGAAGCGGCGGCCGAGATCGCGCGCTGCGGCCTGGTCGGCATGGATCGCCGGGTCGGACAGCTGCGTCTCGACCTCGGCGTACTCAGCCAACAGCTCCGGTAGCCGGCCTGGTGAACTCACGTCGTCCCTCCTTCCGCTTTGCACCTTTCAGCTCCCCGATCCGGCTCCGTCTGGGGCGCTGAAAGGTGCAAAGCGCGGACAGACATGAGAACGGCGCCCGTCCCGGATGAACCGAGGCGGGCGCCGTTGTCGGAGCTAGGAGTTGCGGACGCGCTTGCCGTAGCGCTTCTCGAACTTGTCGACGCGGCCGCCGACGTCCATGATCTTCTGCTTGCCCGTGTAGAACGGGTGGCAGGCCGAACAGACGTCCGCGTGCAGCTGACCGGACTTGGCCGTGCTGCGCGTGGTGAACGAGTTGCCGCAGGAGCAGGTCACCTGGGTGACCACGTACTCCGGGTGGATGCCTTCCTTCACAGCTGGATCCCTTCTGCTGGCCGCCGGGTCGCCGTGATGCCGTGGCGTGAACCGGAGCCGGGGTGGTTGATCGGGCGGGTGGCCCGACCGTCCAGTCTGCCAGTCGGGTGAGCGACAGACCAAACCGTGTCCAAGAACGCCGGCCGGGGCCCCGGTATTCCGCGGCACTCGCCGCGACGGATCAGCCCGCGACGGATCAGCCCTTGACGCCACCTGCTGTCAGGCCGGAGACGATTCGCCGCTGGAAGAGGAGCACGACGATGACGAGCGGCACGGTCACGACCAGCCCGGCCGCCATCGTCTGGGTATTCGCGACGATGTGCGGACCGGCCGTGAACTTGGCAAGAGCGACGGTTGACGGCGCGACGTTGTCCTTGCCGTTGTAGAGGACGCTCGAAAGCAGGTACTCGTTCCACGAGGCCAGGAAGACCAGGATCGCTGTCGTGAACATGGCCGGCGCGGCCAGCGGCAGAATGATCAGCCGGAAGGCCTGACCCGGTGTGGCGCCGTCGACGCGGGCCGCTTGTTCGAGTTCCCAGGGCATGGTGGCGAAGAAGCTCGTCAGGGTGTAGACCGCCAACGGCAGCGAGAACGAGATCTGCGGAACGATCAAGCCTTGGTAGGTACCGAGCCAGCCGAAGTCCACGAAGAGCTGGAAGATCGGGGTCAGGATTGCCACGCCGGGGAACATTGATGCCGCCAGGATCGCCGCGAGGATGAACCCTTTCCCGCGGAAGGCGAGCCGGGCCAGCGCGTAGGCGGCGAAGACACCGACCAGCATCGCGACGACCGTGACGCAGGTGCCGATGATCAAGCTGTTGGCGAGCGAGCGGCCGAAGTGGTTGTTGGTCGTGTCGAAGGCGTACTTGAAGTTCTGCAGGGTGGTGTGGGTGAACCAGAACGTGTTGTCGTAGGTGTAGGCGTTGTCGCGGAAGGCCATGACGACCATCCAGTAGAACGGCAGCAGACACCACAACACGATGATCAGCAGAACGGAACCGTTGCCCACGTTCGCCCAATTGAAGGACCGACGCGGGCGAGGCGGCGCGACTGGAGCGGCGCGCGAGGCCGAAGGAGTGTCGTGGAGGGCGGCGGTCGCCATGACTACTTCTCCTCCTTCACGGGCTTCTGCGCCCCGACGATGTTGGCGTTGAACAAGCGGACCAGCAACAACGAAATCGCGAAGATCATGATGAAGGTGATCGTCGACAGTGCCGAGGCCGAGTTGATGCCCGAGTTGAGTTGCTTGACCACGAGGATCGACATCGTCGTGGTGCCGTTGGCGCCACCGGTAAGGATGGCCGGGAGGTCGTACATGCGAAGCGCGTCCAGTGCTCGGAAGATCACGGCCACGGCAAGGGCCGGCTTCACCATCGGCAGGGTGATCTTGGTGAAGCGCTGCCACGCACTCGCCCCGTCGATGCGGGCCGATTCGTAGAGGTCGGCACTGATGCCTTGCAGTCCGGCGAGGATGAGCAGCGCTATGAACGGCGTTGTCTTCCAGGTGTCGGCGATGATGATGGCAACCCGCGCGGGCCCTTGCGCCGAGGTCCATTGATAGTGGGCGCCGAGCAGACTGTTCAGGATCCCCTGCGGGTCGAAGACGACTTTCCACATCTTGGCGGTGACCGCGGTCGGGATGGCCCACGGGATCAGGATCACGGCGCGGACGATGCTGCGGCCGCGGAAGGCGCGGTTCATGACCAGGGCGAAGCACATCCCGATGATGGTTTCGAGCAGCACCGTCACCACGGTGAACAGCAACGTGACCTGGACCGAGTCCCAGAACTGCGACCCGAGCGTGCCGGGCGGGCAACTCGTAGTCTTGCCTCCGGGTGCGGGACACTGCTGGAGCAACCAGTACTTGTAGTGGCCGATGCCGTTCCACGCACCACCCTGATTGAAGAACCCGGTGGTCTTGTCCAGCCCCTGGTCGGTGAGGAACGACTGGTAGATCGCCCTGACGATCGGATATCCGACCACCAGGCCCAGCAGAGCGATCGTCGGAGCGATCAGGTACACCGCGAGGCGGCCCTCGCCCGTCGTAATCTTCCGGCGCTTCTCGGGCTTCTTCTCCGCGAGTTCGCTTACCGGTTCGTTTTCGACCTGTCCAGCAAGGGTCATGTCGCCTCACTCGATGCTCGATGAAGGGGACGAGCGGCCTCGTCACTTACCGTGCCACGCCGGCGGCGCGAACTCAATGCATCTGAGTCGGCTTCCGCCGGCGTGGATCACGTCGACACGAACAATCCGTTCCTAGGAGGTCGCGGCGAGGATCGCCGCCTGCATGTCCTTCAGGGCCTGAGCCGTCGACTTGCTCCCTTGGAGTGCCGCGTAGGCGTTGGTCTCGATCGCCTCGGTTACCCCTGGGTAGAACGGGGTTACCGGCCGCGGAACCGCGGTCTTGATGCTCGCGAGCAGGGTCGGCAGGTACGGGAACTGCTTGACGAGCGCCGGGTCCGTGTACAGCGACGAGATGACCGGCGCGAGGGTGCCCTTGGTCAGGTCGGTGCGCTGCTGTTCGGGTTGCTCGATCCACTTGACGAACTCGTACCCGGTCCCCTGGTGCTTCGAGTACTTGCTGATGGCGAGGCTGTGACCGCCCAGGCTCGAGGCGCCGTGCCCATCGGGGCCGGGCAGCGGCGCGATGCCGAACTTGCCGGCCACCTTGGATCCGGCGGCCGAGAGAATCGCGTCCGCATACGGCCAGTTGCGCATGAACACCAGCTGGCCGGCTTGGAACGCGTTGAGGCTCTCGGTCTCCTGGAAGCCGATGGCCTCCTTGGGGATGTAGCCCTGCTTGAACCCGTTGACGAGGAAGTTCAGCCCGGTGGCGGCCTTGGTCGAGTCGACGTCAGGCGTCTTGCCGTCCGATTTGACGATCTGGCCACCCGCGGCGTTGATTGCCTCGGCCGCGTTCACCGTGAGGCCCTCGTACTTGGCGAACTGGCCCGCGTAGCAACCCGGCTTGCTTCCGGTAATGGTGTTCGACGTCTTGCCCTTGCAGTCAGCGATCAGCTCGTCCCACGTCTTCGGCGCCGTGGGGACCAGGTCCTTGCGGTAGTAGAGCAGCCCGCCGTCAGACGCGAACGGCGCTGCATACAGGGTGTTGGAGTAGGTCGCTGCCGTCACCGTGGCCGGGAGCAGTGGCGCTGTGTCGATCTTGAACTTGCCGGTCAGCGGGACCAGCCAGCCCTTTGCGGCGAACTCGGCGGTCCATACGACGTCGACAGTGACCACGTCATATCCGGAGTCCTTGGCCTGGAAGTGCTGCTCGAGGTCAGACAGCTGCTGGTCGGCCTGGTCGGACTGCTGCTTCACCGTGACCTTCTGGTCGGGATGCAGCTTGTTCCATCTGGCGGCCAGCACCGGCCAGGTACCGCTGTTGTCCTTACCCGTCACGAACGTGATGGGGCCCTTGCCGGTATTGCTCGCGCTGCCGCCGCCGGAGGTTGAACAGGCCACCAGGGTCGATATGGACAACGCCAGTACTGCTCCCCCCACAGCCACCTTTCTCGTAAGCACTCAGGTCCCCTTTCGTCGGCGTACTGCAAGCCCTTACAGCCTGTCCCCAACATGTCACGCAGGTCACACCGACATAAGCCGCAGCGGACGACAGATACCTATTCGTTACCTAACCGACTCACGACAGGACAGCTCCGATGCGCACTCACCGCGGCGTCAGCGACCGCCGCCCGACACCAGAGATCCCACCAGCACCAACAGGAAGCCAACGATCGTCGCCCACACGCCGAGCCCCGCGTGCGAGAGGTAGTCGCCGTAGGACGGCGCGTTCGCATTGTTCGAGGCATTGCCCTCGAACGTGATCAGGTTCAGGGCCAGCAGGGTCACGCCGATTCCGGCGGCGGCGACGACAGCACCGAACCAGCGAGCGAGGAAGTGTTCGCCGCCCACCTGCGATACCGCGAGCACGCCGGCGAGGACGACCACTGCGAGCGTGACCCAACCGAGCCAGCCGAAGTAGTCCCGTGATACGCCGAACGACACATGCGCAGAGATGCCTGAAACGGAGACTTGGCGTGCGGTCTCCTCGATGAGCCGGTGGAGGTCGGAGAACGTCGAGTGGACGCCCGCGCCGCCGAAGAAGCCGGTCCCGCTGCGAAACCAGTTGAGGACGGAGAAGGCGCAGAGAACGAGCAGGCCGCCGAGCGCGACCAGGATGCTGCCGATGGGATGGAAGCCGGCCGCCTCCAACTTGGCCCGGACCCCGACCGCCGGCTGCTCGGAACTCATGTCAGGCACCCTCGCGCTCCTATACTCGCCGTGTGGCCCGGCCGCATGACACCACCCGAGCGAGCCTGCCGCAAGCGTGGCACATTCCGCCATGGCAGCCCGCGGCGTTGCTGGTACTGACCAGCGCGCTCGCCGCACTCGACATCTACGGGCGCCCGTCGACCATCGTCATGATCGCCGCTGCGATCGTGGCTGTCGCCGCTCTGGTCGCTGCGGTGTGCGCGCTGCGCTACGTGTTGATCGCCGATGAAGATGGCATCTGGGTCCGCCGGCTGCTCACCGTCGTCCTGGTCGAATGGCCCGACGTCGCCCGGGTGGAGATGACGACTGCGCACCGCAATGGGATGACGGTGCGGATCACCCGCCACAACGGCTCATATGTCGACGTGCCGCCATCGCTGTTGCTGCCGACCGTGCCGACGACGATGCCCAGGGCGCGCTCCCTCATCCACGGGGTGGCTACTTCGCTCAACGACCTCGCGGCCGCACGCCAGTCGCCGCGTTAAGTCCGCCCGTCCCACCGGTTCACGAGCGCCCAGGTGGCACCGACCGTCCAGGCCTGGACGCGATTCGCGGCCGGCACCCTGAGCAAGGAGTCGTCCCGGGTGACGCCGTACAACTCGGGATAGCCGCCGAGCTCGTCGATCGCGGCCAGCACGCCTCGTCGCAGACGCTCGGCCTGGTCGTGACGGCCCGCTGCGCGCAGCCCGGCCCACCCCAACCAGCTGTCAAAGGGCCAGATCGTGCCGCGGTGGTAGGCGGTCTCGCCGAAGACCGGTGAGTCGCTCGACAGCGTGCGTAGGCCGAACCGCGTCAAGATGTCCGGCCTGGACAGCCGATCGGCCACATCCGGCACGGCATGCGGCTCCAGCGCGTCGGCCCAGAGCAACCAGCCGAGTTGGGATCCTGGGCCTTCGATCGCTCCGTCTGCATCCACCATGACGACGTCCGGCAGGAACGTGTCTGTGACGAGGACGCGCACGTCGTCGTGTCGCTGGCGCCACTCGCCGTCACCGGTGAGTCGCCAGAGCGCGCGAAGGGCAGCCACGGTTACCGCCTGGGTGTCGGCGTCGGCCAGCGGCGGACGCGGACTCGTGCCGTCCGGTCGCAACGTCCCGCCACCGTTGCCGTCGCGGAGCGGGTCAATCGCATCCCGCCAACCCTGGTGGCTCAGCCCGCCGCCCGGTCCCGGCCGGTATCGGATCAGGCCGGCCCCGCGGTCGAGCTCGGCGCGCAGCCATCGTGCGGCGGCCCGCCAGCTCGGCTCGAGCTCCGTCACGAGCTCGGCGTCGCCGCTCGCCGCCAGCACGACGACAAACCATGCTGTGGCGTCGGCGGTCGCGTAGTAGCGGAACTCGCCGCTCGGCCAGCCGGCGAAACTGTCCGGCGGCTCGTCGCGGAACTCGTGGCCGATCTTTCCGGGCGCTTCGCGCGTGCCGGGATCATCCTTCGTCCCCTGGCGGGCGGCAAGGGCGCGCAGCGTGGCTCGCGCGACGTCAGGGCGCGCCGGCAGCACCTGCAGGGACGTGATCAGCGAATCGCGGCCGAAGAGCGCGTGAAAGCGCCCCGGATCGTCCGAAGAGACCGGCAGTGACGACGCGTACGGCCAGCCGTCATCGGACAGCAGATCATCCAGCGCTGGAACGCTCGCGTCGGCCGGCGGCCTGGGCGGCGAACCGCCCACGTCAGTCCTGGCCGGTCTTCGCAATCTGCATGAGGAACTCGATGTTGGTGTGCGTCTTGCGCAGCCGGTCGAGCAGCAGTTCGATGGCCTGCTGCGGTTCGAGGGCGTGCAGCACGCGCCGCAGCTTGATCGTTACGGCCAGCTCGTCGGGCGACAGCAGGATCTCTTCCTTACGGGTCGAGGACTGGTCGACGTCCACGGCCGGGAAGACGCGCTTGTCAGCGATCTTGCGGTCGAGCTTGAGCTCAGCGTTGCCGGTGCCCTTGAACTCCTCGAAGATCACCGTGTCACCGGCGGACCCGGTCTCGACAAGTGCGGTCGCGAGGATCGTGAGCGATCCGCCGTTCTCGATGTTGCGGGCCGCACCGAGGAAGCGCTTCGGCGGGTACAGCGCGGTCGAGTCGACACCGCCGGACAGGATGCGTCCGCTGGCCGGGGCGGCCAGGTTGTAGGCACGGCCGAGCCGGGTGATCGAGTCGAGCAGCACGACCACGTCGTGGCCCATCTCGACGAGGCGCTTCGCGCGCTCGATGGACAGCTCGGCGACCGTCGTGTGGTCGACCGGCTTGCGGTCGAACGTCGACGCGATGACCTCGCCCTTCACCGAGCGCTGCATGTCGGTGACCTCTTCCGGGCGCTCGTCGACGAGCACGACCATGAGATGGCACTCGGGGTTGTTCGTGGCGATCGCGTTGGCGATGGCCTGCAGCACCATCGTCTTGCCGGCCTTCGGGGGCGAGACGATCAGCGCGCGCTGGCCCTTGCCGATCGGCATGACGAGGTCGATGACACGGGTGGTCAGGATGTGCGGCTCGGTCTCGAGGCGCAGCCGCTCCTGCGGGTACAGCGGGGTGAGCTTGGTGAACTCGATGCGGTTCTTCAGCTTCTCGGGGTCGAGGCCGTTGATCGTGTCGAGGCGCACGAGCGGGTTGTACTTCTCACGACGCTCGCCCTCACGCAGCTGGCGCACCGCGCCGGTGATCGCGTCCCCGCGGCGCAGGTTGAAGCGGCGCACGAGTGAGTTCGCGACGTACAGGTCGTCGGGGCTGGCGAAGAAGCCCTCCACCCGGACGAAGCAGGCGTTCTTGTCCTCGATGCAGTCCACGACGCCGGCGACCGGGACCAGGACGTCGTCGTCGCTGACGGTCGGCTCGGCGTCGTTGCCGACCTGCCCGCCGCCGCCGCCCTGGCGGTCCCGGGTGCGCCCGCGGCGGTCCCGGTAGCGACGGCCGCGCCGGCGCCCGCCGTCGAAGTCGTCGTCATCGTCGTTGTTGCTGCGCTGGTTGGCGTTCTGGTTGGAGCTGTTCTGGTTCTGCGGACGGTTTTGCTGGTTGGCGCCCTGGCGCTCGCTCTGCTGGCGCTCGCCCTGCTGGCGCTCGCCCTGCTGGTTCTGGTTGCGGGGACGGTCCTGCTGCTGGCGGTCACCGCGCTGCCCGTCGCGGGTCTGCCCGTCGCGGGACTGGCCATCGCGGGACTGGCCATCGCGGGCGGGCCGGGCGCGCTGCTCACCGTCGGCGGGGGCGGAGCCCTCGGCGGACGGCGCGGCTGCGGCGCCGTCGGCCGGTGCCCGGTCAGCGCCGCGCTCACGGCGGGCGGGGCGCTGGGATTGCTCGGCCGAGCCCTCGGCCGGGGCGTCGGCGGGCGCCGCCGTCTTGGCCTCGGACGTGGCTGCGCCGCCCTTGGCGGCGCCGTTCGCGCCTCGGGCGGCCTGGATGGCGGCGACGAGGTCGCTCTTCTTCATCTTGGTGGTGCTGATGCCGAGGCCGCTGGCGACCTGCTGCAACTCGGGCAGCAGCATCGTCGACAGCGATCCTCGCTTGGCGGCCGGGCGCGAGGCGCCGGCGCCGGTAACCCCGTTCGCCGCTGGAGCGTCCTTGGCGGACGGCTCGACTGCGGCAGGCAGGGTCTGCTCCTGGGTGTCGGTCAACTGAATCGGAACCTTTCAAAGGTGACGGCCCGCTGCGTGGATCACGGTGCAGCTCGACCGTGTGCGTCGGGCCAGGCTGGTGACCAGCCGGACCCGGGTTCTCCCGGCGACCGCCGGGAAGCTTGCGAAGAGTGTCAGCGCCTGCGTCTCTGATCCGTCATCGACCGTGTTTGCGGCAACGGATTTCGGAACGGACGAGGCGCGAGCCGCGGAATCGCCGACTCATGCTGACACCGTGAGCCTAGACGCTCACGTTATAGGCAGCAACACCGGACACGCCGACGCTGTTCCCGGAGGTGGATTTACCGCTCGGCCCCCTCCAGAATGCGGGCACCGTCCGCATCGACCGGGAGCGTGCGACCGGCCCATCCGTCGGGAGTTCGGGCCAGCACGCGCTCGGCCTCGACGTCGCCTCGAGCCAGAACGAGGACGGTCGGACCGGCGCCGGAGATCACAGCGGCGTGCCCGGCCGAGCGCAACTCGGCGATCAAGCCTGCACTTTCGGGCATCGCCGGCGCGCGGTAGTCCTGGTGCAGGCGATCCTCGGTGGCGTCGAGCAGCGCCTGCGGGGTCCCGGTGAGCGCGGCGACCAGCAGGGCGGCGCGCCCAGCCGAGAAGGCCGCGTCGGCGTGCGACACCGTCGCCGGAAGCAGCCCCCGAGCCAGTTCGGTGGAGGCAGTGAAAGGCGGAACCAGCACCACCGGAACGATCGCCGGGTCCAGGTCGCGCCGCACGGCGCGAGCGGTTCCGTGCATCCACGCCACCGTCAACCCGCCCAGGAGGCACGCGGCGACGTTGTCCGGGTGGCCTTCGAGCTCGCTCGCCAGCGCAAGGACGTCGGCCGCCGGCATCTCGTCCGTGCCGCGGTCGACCAGTCCGCGGGCCAGCAGGATCCCGGCCACGATCGCCGCCGCCGACGAGCCGAGCCCGCGGCTATGGGGGATCCGGTTCACACACTCGATCGACAGGCCGGTCGGCTGTCCGCCGAGCTCGGCGAAGGTCCGGCGCATCGCCCGCACGACGAGGTGCGACTCGTCGCGCGCCACCTGTTCGCTGTTCTCCCCCACGACGTCGATCACCAGCCCGGCGCTGGTGACCCGAGCCGCCAGGTCGTCGTGCAGCGCGAGCGCAAGGCCGAGCGCGTCGAAGCCGGGCCCGAGGTTGGCGCTCGTGGCCGGCACGCGGACCCGCACCGTCCGGCTGTGAAAGCTCATGCCAGGTGGAGCGCGACGGCGGCCGCGTGCCCGTCGACCGGGACGGTGATCGGCTTGGGCGCCCCCGAGATGGCCCACTCGGGATCCTTGAGGCCGTTTCCGGTGACCGTGCAGACGACCGTGGAGCCCTTCGGCAGCCGACCGTCAGCGGCGGTCGCCAGCAGACCGGCCACGCTGGCGGCGGACGCGGGCTCGACGAACACCGCTTCAGTGCGCGCGATCAGGCGATAGGCCTCGAGGATCTGCCGGTCGGTCACGGCGTCGATGAGGCCATGGGACTCGTCGCGGGCCTCCTCGGCCAGGGTCCACGACGCGGGATTGCCGATCCGGATGGCGGTCGCGATCGTCGTCGGATTGAGCACCGGGGCGCCGCGCACGATGGGCGCCGCGCCGGCCGCCTGGAAGCCGAACATCCGCGGCGTCGCCGGCACGATCCCGTCCGCGACGTACTCCTGGTAGCCCATCCAGTACGCGGTGATGTTGCCGGCGTTGCCGACTGGGATGCAGTGGACGTCCGGGGCCCGCCCGAGGACGTCACAGATCTCGAACGCTGCGGTCTTCTGCCCTTGCAGCCGGTAGGGGTTCACCGAATTGACCAGCGCCACGGGGTAGTCGACGGCGAGCTTGCGGGCGAGTTCGAGGCAGTCGTCAAAGTTGCCGTCCACCTGCAACAGGGTCGCCCCGTGGACCAGGGCCTGGGCCAGCTTGCCGAGCGCGATCTTGCCCTGCGGGACGAGGACGGCGCACGTCATACCGGCGCGCACGGCATACGCGGCGGCGCTGGCCGAGGTGTTTCCGGTGGAGGCGCAGATGACTGTCTTGGCCCCCTCTTCGGCCGCTTTGGAGATCGCCATGGTCATGCCGCGGTCCTTGAACGACCCGGTCGGGTTGGCGCCCTCGACCTTGAGGTAGACCTCGCACCCGCTGCGTTCCGACAGCACCGTCGCCGGGACGAGGGGCGTCGCCCCCTCGAACAGCGTGACGACCGGCGTGGCCTCGGTGACGGGCAGGCGCGCGCGGTAGGCGTCGATGACACCGGGCCATCGGGTCAGAGGCACGCTCACACCCTTCTCTTCGCGCGAGCGCTCATCGGGCCGTTCGTTCCGCTCCTCGCTCGCGGGCGCTCGCTGCGATGCCCACTCACTAGTCGCCCGCCATGCCCTCGACCCGCATCACGCTGGCGGCCCGCCGGACGAAGGGCATCCCGGCCAGTTTCTGGACGGTGGCGTCCAGCGCGGCATCCGTGGCCGAGTGGGTGACCAGGACGAGCGTCGCGGCGTCCCCGCGACCCTCCTGCCGCACGGTCTGGATGCTCACGGCCTGCTCGGCGAAGGCCGCGGCCACGCCGGCGAGCACGCCCGGCTCGTCGCTGACGTCCAGGGCCACGTGGTAGCGGGTGCTGACCTCGCCCATGGCCTGCAGCGGCAGGTCGGCGTACGCGCTTTCGCCCGCGCCGCGGCTGCCGCTGACCCGGTTTCGGGCCACGGCCACGACGTCTCCGAGGACCGCGCTGGCCGTCGGCGCTCCCCCGGCGCCGCGTCCGTAGAACATCAGCGAACCGGCGGCTTCGGCCTCGACGAACACCGCGTTGTAGGCGTCACCCACTCCGGCCAACGGGTGGGTGCGCGGGAGCATCGCCGGGTGGGCGCGGACGGCCACCCGCTCGACGCCGTCCGTCCCGCGGAGGCGCTCGCAGATCGCCAACAGCTTCACCGTGCAGCCCATTGCACTCGCGCTGGCCAGGTCGGCGGCGGTGACGTCACCTATTCCCTCGCGGTAGACGTCGGACATCGTCACCCTGGTGTGGAACGCCAGCCCGGCCAGGATCGCGGCCTTGGCCGCGGCATCGAAGCCGTCGACGTCCGCGCTGGGGTCGGCCTCGGCGTAGCCGAGTGCGGTGGCCTCGGCCAGCGCTTCGTCGAAGCCCGCTCCGGTGGCATCCATTCGGGACAGGATGAAGTTCGTCGTGCCGTTGACGATGCCGATGACGCGGGTGATTCGGTCACCGGCGAGGGACTCGCGCAACGGTCGCAGCAGCGGGATCGCGCCGGCGACCGCTGCCTCGTAATACAGGTCGACGCCGGCCTTCGCGGCGGCGTCGTGCAGGGTTGCGCCGTCCTCGGCCAGCAGCGCCTTGTTCGCACTCACGACGCTCTTGCCACTGTTGAGCGCCGCCAGCAGCAGGGAGCGAGCCGGCTCGATGCCCCCGATCACCTCGACGACGAGGTCGATGTCGTCGCGCGCGACCAGCGATTCGGCGTCGGTGGTCAGCAGTCCGGCGGGCACGTCCTGGTGCCGCGCGGGACGGCGGACGGCGATGCCGGCGATTTCCAGCGGGACGCCTATGCGCGCGGCGAGGTCGTTCGCCTGCTTGTCGAGGAGGCGCACGACCTGCGAGCCGACGACGCCGCACCCGAGCAGCGCCACCCGCACCGACCCGCTCACGCCCCACCACCCTCGCTTTGCACCTTTGAGGTCCCCAAATCGGCCCGCTCAGGGGAGCTGAAAGGTGCAAAGCCGGGGACGCCCATGTCGAGGCGCAGCAGGTCTTCTTCGGTCTCGCGGCGCACGAGGATCCGCGCCGCGCCGTCGCGCACGGCGACGACGGGCAGGCGCGGGACGTGGTTGTAATTGCTGGCCATGCTGCGGCAGTACGCGCCGGTCGCCGCCACGGCGACGAGGTCACCCGGCCGGACATCCCCCGGCAACCACGTGTCACGCACGACGATGTCGCCGCTTTCGCAGTGCTTGCCGACCACCCGCGAGACGACGGCGGGCGTGCTGGAGTCGCGGTTGGCCAGCACGCAGGTGTAGTCGGCGTCGTAGAGCGCGGTGCGGATGTTGTCGCTCATCCCGCCGTCGACCGAGACGTATTTTCGCGTGTGGCCGCCGTCGAGCGTGACGTCCTTGACCGTGCCCACCTCGTACACCGTCACCCCGCTCGGGCCGGCGATCGCCCGGCCCGGCTCGACGGACAGGCCAGGCATGCGCAACCCGACCGACGCGCATTCGATCTCGACGATGCCGCTGAGCCGTTCGAGGGTCTGCTTCGGCGACTCCGGGTCATCGCCGCTGACGTAGGCGATGCCGAGCCCACCGCCGAGGTTGATCTCGTCGACCTGTAGTCCGTGCACGTCGCGGATCGTCGCCGCCAGGCCGACGACACGGTGCGCGGCGACCTCGAAGCCGGCCGTCTCGAAGATCTGCGAGCCGATGTGGGAGTGCAGGCCCGCTAGATCGAGCGACGGCGCGGCGAGAACCGCGGCCACGGCCCGCGCCGCCGCGCCGTCGCGCAGCGAGAACCCGAACTTCTGGTCCTCGTGCGCGGTGGCGATGAATTCGTGCGTGTGGGCCTCGACGCCGACGGTGACTCGGACCAGGACGCGCTGGCGCACGCCCGCCGCGGCGGCAAGCTCAGCCAGCCGACGGATCTCGTCGAACGAGTCCACGATGATGCGGCCGACCCCGGCGTTCACGGCCCGGGTGAGTTCGGCGACGGACTTGTTGTTGCCGTGCAGGGCGATGCGTTCGGGCGGGAACCGCGCGGCCAGGGCGACGGCCAGTTCACCGCCGGTGCAGACGTCGAGGCCCAGCCCCTCGTCGGCGATCCACCGTGCGACCTCGGTGCACAGAAAGGCCTTGCCTGCGTAGTAGACGTCCACGCCGGCGAACGCCGCGGTGTAGGCCCGCGCCCGGGACCGTAGGTCGTCCTCGTCCAGGAAGAGCGCGGGCGTGCCGTGCTCGCCGACGAGCGCGGTGACCGGCGCGCCACCGAGGTTCAGCACGCCGTCGACGCGACGCGCGGACCCCGGCCAGATCGCCGGATCCAGGGCATTGGCGTCAGCCGGTGCCGAGGAGGGGTGGGGATCGGGCAGCACGTCGCCGTGCCGCGGCCCGGCCGGGTGCGCGTTCCGGCTCACATCCGCTCCGGGGCGCTGACGCCGAGCAGTCGCAGTCCGTTCGCCAGCACGACGGAGGTGGCCTCGTTGAGCCACGCCCGCGCGCGGTTGCCGCCGGATACCGGCGCATCGCCCTTCGGCGTCACCCGACACTCGTCGGTGTCGTACCACCGGTGATAGATGCCGGCCAGGTTCTCGAGGTAATGCGCGACCCGGTGCGGCGCCCGCAGCTCGGCCGCGGTGGCCACGACACGGGGGAATTCGCCGAGCGCGGTGAGCAGCGCCGCGTCCGCTGCGTTGTCGAGCAATTCGGGATGGAACTCGTCGAGGCCGATCCCGAAGCTCCCGGCGTTGCGCGCGACGTTGCGGGTGCGGGCGTGCGCGTACTGCACGTAGTAGACCGGGTTGTCGTTGGTCTTGCGGGCCCAGGCGTCGAGATCGATGTCGATGCTCTGATCCGACGAGTACCGCACCAGCGCGTAGCGGGCGGCGTCGGCCCCGATGGCGTCGACGAGGTCGGCCAGCACGATGACCGTCCCGGCGCGCTTGCTCATCTTCAGCGGCGCGCCGTCCTTGACGAGGTTCACGAGCTGGCCAATGAGGAGCTCGAGCGTCTGGTCCGGATCGTCGCCGAAGCAGGTGGCCATCGCCCGGAGCCGATTGATGTAGCCGTGGTGGTCGGCGCCGAGCATGATCACGACGCGGTCGAACCCGCGCTCCCGCTTGTCGAGGTAGTACGCGCAGTCGGCGGCGAAATAAGTCCACTCGCCGCTGCCACGAACCAGTACGCGATCACGGTCGTCGCCGTAGTCGGTCGTGCGCAGCCACGTGGCTCCGTCTGCTTCATAGACGTTGCCTTGGGCACGCAGTCGCTCGACGGCCGTGTCAAGCTCGCCCTTCGTGTGCAGGTCGCGCTCATTGAAGTACACGTCGAAGCGCACGCCGAAGCCGGCGAGGGACTCCTTGATCTCGGCGAACATCAGCTCGACGCCCTCGCGCCGGAATACCTCGGTCTGCTCGTCCTCGGCCAGGGTGAGGACGTCCGGGTGGGCACGAACGACGGCGCTCGAGATCTCGTCGATGTAGGCGCCGGCGTACCCGTCCGCGGGAATCGGCCGGCCGTGGGCGACGTCGCGCAGCGTGCGGGCGAACCGCTCGATCTGGCTGCCGGCGTCGTTGAAGTAGTACTCGCGCGTGACGTCGGCGCCGGCCGCTTGCAGGATCCTGGCCAGGGCGTCACCGACCGCGGCCCAGCGGACCGCGCCGATGTGGACGGGGCCGGTGGGGTTCGCCGACACAAATTCGAGGTTCAGCTTCTGCCCGGCGAGAACCGTGCCCAGCCCGTACGTGTCGCGGGCACCGACGATGGCCGCGGCCAGGGCGCCCAGCGCATCGGCGGCGAGGGTGATGTTCAAGAACCCCGGCCCGGCGACGTCGACTTTCGCGATGCCGTCCGCCTCGGCCAGCCGCGCGGCGATCGCCTCGGCGATCTCGCGAGCCGGCCGACCGGCGGACTTCGCCAGCCGCAGGGCGACGTTGGTGGCGTAGTCGCCGTGTTCGGGGTTCTTCGGGCGCTCGACGACGACCTCGGGCGGGACGTCGCCGGCGAAGTCCCCAGCCTCGATCGCCGCGGTGACGCACGCACGGACGACCGCGGCGAGATCAGCAGGGGTCACCCCGCAATCTTAGGGGCCGCATGGTCCCGCCTTTCCCGGGACGGCGCGCTCGGGGGCGCCGGCACCGCACGGCCGTGCGCGGCATCCGTCGATGACGCACAGGTCCGCACAGCACGGACTCATCCGGGTCCGACCTAGACTGAACCGCCGGACAAGTCGTCCTCGGCCCGCCCCGCCCACCAGAAGGCAGACCATGGCTCAACGCAAGTCACCCGCGTCCGGCAAGCCGACCGCCGCCCGAGGTCCCGTCGGGAGCGCCAACGGCGGCTCCGCGCGGAAGAGCACTCCGGGCGCGACGGGCGCACCGGATCGTACGAGCCCGCGCGGCGGCAAGGGTCCGGCGACCCGTCCGCCAGCGCGCAAGGGTAAGGGCAAAGGCAAGTCGATCGTCAACCAGAAGCAGACGCCGTGGGGGCTCATCATCACCACGATCGCAGTCGTCGCATTCGCGGCCGCAGTCGTCGTGGTCGTCGTGGCGACGCACAAGTCGGGCAAGGGCAGCACGACCGCCGGTGCCACGAGCACGACCAAGGGTGGTCAGACGGTCGACAAGAATGATCCCTACCGGCAGCCCGAAATCGCCGCGGCAGCGGCGATCAAGGGCGTCACCTACCGCGTAGAAGGCCAGCACAACCACGTCGCGGGCCACATCACCTATGACGCGTCCCCGCCGGTCGGCGGCAATCACAGCGCGTACTGGGCCGACTGCACCGGCACCGTCTACTCCCAGCCGATCGCCAGCGAGAACGCGGTGCACATGTTGGAGCACGGCGCGATTTGGGTGACGTACAACGCGAAGACGCTGCCCGCGTCCGGGCTCGCCGAACTCAAGACCTACGTGGCTGGCGTCGACCGGCTGGCGCTCTCGCCCTACCCGAACCTGAAGGCACCGATCTCGCTGCAGTCGTGGGGCTATCAACTGTTTGTCAACAGCGCATCCGACCCCCGTATCGCGCAGTTCATCGCGACTCTGAAGTACAACCAGAAGACGACGCCCGAATACGGCGCGAGCTGCTCCCAGCCGACCTTCAAGCAGCACCCCAGCACGTTCGGCAATCCGCTCGCCGCCCCGGCGCAGTAGCCGGACGTGAGCAACGACGCGGCGGTGGAGGACGACGATCCCCCGCCCCTGACTCCGCCGCCGGGGCAGACCCTGCGCATCACGCTTCTGGCTGTCATCGCGATCGCCGTACTCGTCGTGGCCGGCACAGCGGGCTGGCTGATCCGCGGTGGTGGCTCGTCCTCGTCGACCCCGAACGACTCGTCGGTGGACGCGGGCTTTGCCCGGGACATGGCGACGCACCACACCCAGGCCGTGACGATGGCGGGGTACGAGCGCGACAACACGTCGAACGCCCAGCTGCAGATCTTGGCGTTTGACATCGAGACGTCGCAGGAATTCCAGATCGGTGAGATGCAGGGCTGGTTGGACGCCTGGAACCTGTCCCGAAACTCCACTCACCCGATGGCGTGGATGGGTCATTCCGGCATGGCGATGGGCACCAACGCGCTAATGCCCGGGATGGCAACGCCGGCGCAGATGACGAAGTTGGAGACGCTGCACGGTAAGGCCCTGGACATCATGTTCTTGCAGCTGATGATCCACCACCACCAGGGTGGGGTCCCGATGGCGCAGTACGCCGCCGCGCACGCACAGACGTCGTACGTACGCGACCTGGCCCGGAACATGGCGGCGGTGCAGAACGGTGAGATCGTCGCGATGGAACAGCTGCTACGGCAGATGGGCGGTAGCCCGCTGCCACCTCCCAACTCGTAGCATCACCCAGCGTGACGCCATTCCGCATCGCCGCGATTGGCGCCATTCTCGCCTCGCTCGCGGCGTGCTCGTCGAGCGGCGCTGGCGACGCCAGCGGTTCGCCGACGCGCACCTCCCCGGCACCTTCGGTCACCGTCGCGTCGAGCGTCGCCGCCCCTTCGTCCAGCGTCTCGAGCTCCGCGACGCCGACCGGTGATCCGGCGTACGTGAGACCGGAAATCCCTGCGGCACCGGCGATCCCGGGCGTGGTCCACAAGGTCGAGCCCGCGCACAATCACGTTCTCGGCGCGGCCCACTACGACACGACCCCGCCCACCGGGGGTGATCACAGCGGCTACTGGGCCGACTGCACCGGCACGGTCTACCCGATCGCGATCGCGAACGAGAACGCCGTGCACATGCTCGAACACGGCGCCGTGTGGATCACCTATCGCGAGGGCATGTCCCCGTCCGACGTCACGACGCTGAGCAAGCTGGTCAGCGGCCAGGACCACGTTGCCATGAGCCCCTACCCCGGCCTGAAGTCCGCGGTCTCGGCCCAGGCGTGGGGGTACCAGTTGTTCGTCAACCGCGTCACCGATCCACGCATCGAACAGTTCATCACGGCGCTGCGATCCAATCCGGGCGTCGCCCCCGAACTGGGCGGGGCATGCTCGCAGCCGACCTTCGTGCAGCACCCGAGCACATTCGGTCATCCCCTCGCGGGACCGACGTCCTGACGTCGGCGACGCAGCGACGTCGCTGCTAGTCTGATCGGGTTT
>JAVHVH010000283.1:0-7775 GCA_032160665.1 Pseudonocardiales bacterium | reverse complement strand
TCGTGGGCGTCGTAGATCTCGCCGACCGTGGCGTTGGCTGGGGCCGCATCGATCGCCAGGGCAAGCTGGTTGCCCTGGCCGCCCGCGGCCGTGGTCAACGCGTCGAGCGCGGACTGCACCGCAGCCGGGTCGCGCTCGGCGCGCAACTGCTCCAGCTTCTCGGTCTGTCCGCGGCGCACCCCGGCGTTGTCGACCTTGAGGACGTCGACGTCCTCGCCGCCGATCAGCGGGTACTTGTTGACCCCGATCAGCGCCTGCCGCCCGGAGTCGATGCGCGCCTGGGTGCGCGCGGCGGCCTCTTCGATGCGCAGCTTCGGCAGGCCGGCGTCGATCGCCTTGGCCATGCCGCCGGCCTGTTCGACCTCCTGAATGTGCCCCCATGCCCGCCGGGCCAGGTCGTAGGTGAGCTTCTCGACGTAGGCCGAGCCGCCCCACGGGTCGATGACCCGGGTGGTGCCCGATTCCTGCTGCAGCATCAGCTGGGTGTTGCGCGCGATGCGGGCCGAGAAGTCGGTGGGCAGCGCGAGGGCCTCGTCCAAGGCGTTGGTGTGCAGCGACTGGGTGTGGCCCTGGGTGGCGGCCATCGCCTCGATGCAGGTGCGGATGACGTTGTTGAAGACGTCCTGCGCCGTCAGTGACCATCCGCTGGTCTGGGAATGCGTGCGCAGTGACAGTGACTTGTCGCTCTTCGGGTCGAACTGCTTCACCAGCTTGGCCCACAGCAGCCGGCCGGCGCGTAGCTTGGCGACCTCCATGAAGAAGTTCATGCCGATCGCCCAGAAGAACGACAACCGCGGCGCGAACCGATCGATGGAAAGGCCCGCGGCCAGTCCCGCTCGGATGTACTCGACCCCGTCGGCGAGCGTGTACGCGAGCTCGAGGTCGGCGGTCGCCCCGGCTTCCTGGATGTGATAGCCGGAGATCGAGATCGAGTTGAACTTGGGCATCCGCTGCGAGGTGTACTCGAAGATGTCGCTGATGATGCGCATCGACGGCTGCGGCGGATAGATATAGGTGTTGCGGACCATGAACTCCTTGAGGATGTCGTTCTGGATGGTCCCGGTCAGCTGCTCGGGCGCGACGCCTTGTTCCTCGGCGGCGACGACATACAGCGCGAGCACGGGGAGCACCGCCCCGTTCATCGTCATGGACACGCTCATCTCGTCGAGCGGGATGCCGTCGAAGAGCTGGCGCATGTCGTAGATCGAGTCGATGGCGACCCCGGCCATGCCGACGTCACCGACGACGCGAGGGTTGTCGCTGTCGTAGCCGCGGTGGGTCGGTAGGTCGAAGGCGATCGACAAGCCCTTCTGCCCCATCGCCAGGTTGCGGCGGTAGAACGCGTTGGAGTCGACGGCGGTCGAGAAGCCGGCGTACTGCCGGATCGTCCACGGCTGGTTGACATACATCGTCGGGTAGGGCCCACGCAGGAACGGCGCGAGGCCGGGGTAGGTCGCCAGCGTGTCCAGATCGGCGAGGTCGGCCGTCGTGTAGAGCGGCAGGACGCCGATGCCCTCGGGGGTCTCCCATTCGCTGGCCGGCGACTGGTCCGGCGGCCGGATTGCCCGCGGGGCGGCGGCGGGGCCGGGCTCAGCCGCCAACGTCGCGCTGCGGAAGTCCGGGATGCCGGCCATCACTTCACTCCCAGCTCGTCGAGGGTCACGCGCAGCACGTCCAGCGCGTTGCCGCCGGCGAAGACGGCGCCGTCCACTCCCTCGACCTCGGCCTTTCCGGCCAGCCAGATCCGGGTCGCGCCGGCGTCCCGCAGCGTCTTGGCCGCGGATGCTGCCTCGTCGGCGTAGACCTTGTCTGACGAACAGAGGCAGACGACGTTCGTCCCGGCCGCGTCGAAGTCCGCGACGGCGCCGGTGACGCACTCGATGCCGGCGGCCTGGAACAGGTTCGCCGCGAACGCAGTGCGGGCGGCGCTGGCCGCCGGTGAGCCGAGGGCGGCGAGGAACACCTTGGGTCGGTCGTCGGTTGCGTCGCTGCGGTCGCGCAGAGCTTCGAAATCCTGGGCGTAGCGGATCCGCGGAAGCAGCCCCCCGGCCACCCGATCCGGGAGCGGTTCGCGCTCGAGGGGCATCTCGGCGATGTGCGCGAACTCGCTGACGCCGGTGATCGGGGCCCGGCGGCGGGCGATGTCGTCAGCGCGCTGCTCGCGGGTCGGCGCGATCAGCCCGCCGATCACGCCGTCGTCCAGTGCTTTGAGAGCACCGCCGGCGCGTTCGACAGCAGTGAACACCTCCCAGGCCCTAGCCGCCACCTCGTCGGTGAGCGACTCGACGAACCACGATCCGCCGGCGGCGTCGATGACTCGCGCGAGGCTGGACTCGTCGTGCAGCACAGATTGGGTATTGCGGGCGATGCGTCGCGCGAGGTCGTCGGGCAGCCCGATCGCCGCGTCGAAGGGCAGCACCGTGATCGCGTCCGCCCCGCCGACCGCCGCGGCGAAGCAGCCGATCGTCGTGCGCAGCAGATTCACCCACGGGTCGCGCTGCGTCATCATCGCGGCAGAGGTGACGGCGTGCTGGAACTGGCCCCGGCGGCCGTCCGACGCACCGGACAGCTCGGCAACACGGTCCCAGATTCGGCGGGCGGCGCGCAGCTTCGCGATGGACGGGAACTGCTCGGCCGTGACGGCCCAGCGGAATTCGATCGCGTCCAGGGCGTCGTCGACGGAGACGCCTCCGTCGGTGAGCGCGCGCAGGTAGGCCACTCCGACCGCAGTGGCGAGGCCGAGTTCTTGGGCGTCCGACGCGCCGGCGTCGTGATAGACGGTGCCGTCGACGGTGGCGATGCGCAGCCCTGGGGACGCTGCGCTCTGCTCACTCAGGCGCAGGAGCAGGCCGAGGTCGGCGTCCGCGCCCGTGCCGGCGCGGGTGCCGATCGGATCGGCACCCAGGGTGCCGCGCAGTTCGGCGGGGTCGACGCCGCGTTGCGTCGCCACGCTGAACAGGGCAGCTGCCGCGTCGGCCGTCTCGATACCCGCGTCCAGGGCGATCGGGGCCAGGTCGACGTACACGCCTTCCAACGCTGCGGGCAGGTCGCCGACCGCCAGCCCGCCCTCGCCGATCACCAGCCACAACGAGGTGACGCCGCGTTCGAGGTCCGTCCGCACGGCCTTGTTCGTCCGCGGCGAGTCCGGGTCGGCGTGCCGGGACCGGACGTCCCAGCCGGTGACGGTGGCTCCCGCTGCAGTGGCGCCGCGGACGAAGGGCGGGTGACCGGGCCGACCGTCGGAATCGAGGTCGTGCGCGTCGTCTGCGGTGTAGAGCGGCCGGATGCGGATGCCGTCGTAGGTCGTGGAGGACAGCGCGTCCTCGGGATCGGTGCCCTCGGGAAGGCCGGATTTCGCCAGCACCGCGGCGACGAGGGAACGCCAATCGTCACGCGTCGCCATCGGGAAGTCGGCGGCGAGCGCGAGCGACTCGGGCTCGGTCGGCATGACTCCAGATCGTAAGCGTCGTCAGCCCTCCCGGGCCCCGCGAGGTGGCCGATCTCTCGGCCCGCGCAGCTACCCGCCGGGGCCGTCGCGAGGTCGAGTTCGCCACTGAGCGAAGGAACGGCGCGGTCGTCGTCACGCCTAGTTTCCAGGCTCAACGAGCTCGCTCCACTACTGTGGCCCAGGGGCTCGACCTGACGAAGACCTGACGAACAGGAGCACTTTCGTGGCGCGGGTGACGCAGCGCGAGTTCGCCGGTGATGCGACCTCGCCCGCGGCCGCACGCACCTTCGCGAAAGCGGCCCTTACCGACCTGCTCGACCGATCGGTCCCGCCCGTGCTGTGCGACGACCTCGAGTTGATCGTGAGCGAGCTGGTCACGAACGCCGTGCGGGCCGGCAGCCCCACCGTGGTCGTTTCGGTCGGGACGCAGGACGGCCGAATCCTGGTCCGCGTCACCGACGAAGCCGAGGGCTGGCCCGAGCAGCGCGAGGCCACCACTCACGACATCGGCGGACGCGGGCTGCCCCTTGTCAGCGCACTGAGCGAGACCTGGGGTGTCCGGAAGGCCGATACCGGCAAGGTCGTATGGGCGGAGTTGAACATCCCGGCCTGAGGTCCGCTTCCGGGCCGCGCCTGGGCAATTACCCAGCCGATCCACAGCCGCCAACCGGAACCCCCGCCGCACCCGCCACGTCCTATCCATATGCAGGCGGGTGGCCGAGCAGGACCAGATGCACGGGTGCGCGCCGCCGCCGCCCTGGTCATCTGCCTGCTCGGCCTGACCCTCGTCACCACCGTCCACGCAGCGCAGGGACACCGGCACGCGACGCGCGGCGTCGCGATGGTGGCCACGGCGACGGCGGATGTCCAACCCGGCACTACGCGCGCCGATCAGGGCACGCTCGGCGCCACGCCGGTCATCGCGGCCGCCGTCATCCGTTGGCCCAGCACAGCCGATTCCTCCCGATCCGCCAGCCGGCCCACAGCGCAGACACCGCCGGTTCGAGGCCCACCCGCGCAGGCTCTCGCATAGCTTCCTGCCCGATTCGACCTTGAGCCAGGTGAGTTCCAATGACGAGAACAACCCGCTCGACCCTCGCCGCCCGCGGCGAGCCCCTGTCCGACAATCAACTCGCGGTCCTGCGATCCATGCTCGAGGAGCAGCGCTCGTTCCGCATCGACCAACTCGCGCAGCTGCATCTGCCGGGTCCGCACGGACCCTTGAGCAGCACCGATCCGGAGATCTTCAGCTCCCTCGCGGCCGGGGCCAGGTCGGCCTTGCGCGACGTCCAGTCCGCCCTGTGGCGCATGGACGAGGGCCGCTACGGCGTCTGCACCACGTGCGGCGACACGATCGGCCTCGAGCGTCTGGAGATCCTGCCGGCGACCCGGCTGTGCCTGCCCTGCCAGCGCGGCGACGCCTGACGGGACGACAGGGGGGACAGATCACGCCCGCTGACCCGACCTTGCCCGAGTAGGGTCGGCGGGCGTGACCGGACCCGATCCCGCGGCCGACGCCGGTGCGGCCGCCGCCGTCCTGGCCGAGCGCACCGGGGTGGACCGGCACGACGTCGCGATCGTCCTCGGCTCGGGCTGGGTACCGGCCATCGACGCGCTCGGCACCGCCACGTCCGACATCCCGGTGACCGATCTGCCGGGCTTTCTTCCGCCGGCCGTCGAGGGGCATGCCGGGCGCATCCGGTCCCTCGACGTCGCCGGCCGCCGTGTTCTCGCCTTTCTCGGGCGGACGCACTTCTACGAGGGCCGCGGCGTTGCGGCGGTCGTGCACGGCGTGCGGATGGCGGCTGCGGCCGGTTGTCGGGTCGTCGTCCTGACGAACGCCTGCGGAGGGTTGCGGCCCGGCCTGTCGGTCGGCGACGCGGTGCTGATCAGCGACCACCTCAACCTGACCTGGCGAACGCCGCTCCTCGGGCCGCGGTTCGTCGACCTGTCCGACGTCTACTCCGCGCGGTTACGGGCTCTCGTCCGCGAGGTCGACCCCGCGCTCGCCGAGGGCGTTTACGCGATGTTCCCCGGGCCGCAGTACGAGACGCCGGCCGAAGTGCGAATGGCCGGCGTGCTGGGCGCGGATCTCGTCGGCATGTCCACGGTGCTCGAGGCGATCGCCGCCCATGCCGAGGGCTGCGAAGTGCTCGGCATCTCACTCGTCACCAATCTCGCCGCCGGGCTCGGTGATCCGCTCGACCACGAAGAAGTGCTAGCCGTCGGCAAGGCATCGGCGACCCGGATGGGCACGCTGCTCGCCAAGGTCATCCCTCGACTATGACCGTGTTGGTGACGGGGGCGGCCGGGCGGATCGGCACGGCCCTGCGGGAGCGCCTGCCCGCCTTCGGTTGGCGGCTGCGCGGCTTCGATAGCGTCGCGGTGCCGGACGGCGTGGTCGGCGACATCCGGTCGGCCGAGGACCTCGACACGGCGACGCGGGGGGTGACGGCGCTGGTGCATCTGGCCGGCGAACCCACCGAGGTGCCCTGGCCGCGGATCCGCGACGCGAACATCGACGGGTTGGTGCAGGTGTTCGAAGCGGCACGGCGGGCCGGGGTGCGTCGCGTGGTGTACGCCTCGTCGAACCATGCCGTGGGATTCACGCCGGTGTCCAACGATCTGCCGAGTGATCTGCCGCCGCGACCGGACACGCTCTACGGCGTGAGCAAGGTCTTCGGCGAGGCGCTCGGGCGCTACTACGTCGACCGCTACGGCATGCAGGTGGCCTGCCTGCGTATCGGCACGTTCGCCGACGAGCCGAACGACCTCCGCGCGTTGTCGACCTGGCTCTCGCCGGACGACTGCGCGCGGCTCGTGGACGCGTGCCTGCGCAGCGCCGATCTGACCTACTCGGTGATGTGGGGAGTGTCGGCCAATACCAGGAGGACCTGGAATCTCGAGTCCGCGTACGCGCTGGGTTATCGACCGGCCGACGACGCCGAGGTGTTCGCGGGCGCGCTGGACTCACCGGACCCCGACCCGTCCGACGGGCTGGTCGGTGGCGGCTTCACCTCCCCCGGTTTCGGAATCGACGAAGTGCAGAGCCGGTCGTGACGATGCGTGCGGACGTCGAGGCCTGGATCGCGGACGAGGTCGATCCGGCCGCCGCGGCCGAGCTGCAGGCGCTGCTCGACGCCGGCGACCAGGCGGAGCTCGACGAGCGGTTCGGTGCCACCCTCGCCTTCGGTACGGCTGGCCTGCGGGGACCGCTGCGGGCGGGTCCCAACGGGATGAACCGGGCAGTGGTCCGGCGGGCGGCCGCCGGCGTCGCGGCCTGGCTGCTCGAGCACGGCCACCGCGGCCGACCGGTCGTGGTCGGCTTCGATGCCCGGCACGGCTCCACCGCCTTCGCCCAGGACTCGGCGGCGATCTTCGCGGCGGCCGGCTTCCAGGCCCGGCTGCTCCCCCGCGTCCTACCGACGCCAGTTCTCGCCTTCGCGGTGCAGCGCCTGCAGGCGGCGGCCGGGGTCATGGTCACCGCGTCGCACAATCCGCCGCAGGACAACGGCTACAAGGTCTATGCCGAGGACGGCGCGCAGATCGTGCCGCCGACCGACGTCGAGATCGAAGCGGCGATCGAGGCCGCCGGGTCGACCCGCGCGATCTCGGTGGACCCCGCCGGCGTCGTCACGCTCGACGACTCGGTGGTGACCGAGTACGTGAATGCGGTAGCCGGCCTGATCGGGGACGGGCCGCGCGACCTGCGGATCGTGCACACCGCGATGCACGGCGTCGGGACGGAGGTCCTGCGCGCCGTGTTCGACGCGGCCGGCTTCGCCGAGATCATCCCGGTCCCGCAGCAGGAGCAGCCCGACCCGGACTTTCCCACCGTTGCGTTCCCGAACCCGGAGGAGCCGGGTGCCCTCGATCTCGCGTTCGCGCTGGCCCGCGACCGCGAGGCCGACATCATCATCGCCAACGATCCGGACGCCGACCGGTGCGCGGTCGCGGTGCCCGGGCCACCCGGCGACTGGCGGATGCTGCGCGGAGACGAGGTGGGCGTGCTGCTCGCCGATGCCCTCATGCGGCTCGGGGTGCGGGGGACGTACGCCACCACCATCGTGTCGTCCTCGATGCTGGGCGCAATGGCGAAACGCACCCGGGTCGGGTACGCCGAGACCCTGACCGGCTTCAAGTGGATCTCGCGGGCCGCCCCCGATCTCGTGTTCGGCTACGAGGAGGCACTCGGTTACGCGGTCGCGCCCGATCTCGTCCGCGACAAGGACGGCGTGAGTGCCGCGCTGCGGATCGCCGAGCTCGCCGCCGGGTTGAAGCAGGCCGGCTCGACGCTGCTGGCCCGGCTGGACGAACTGGCCGACAC
>JAVHVH010000269.1:0-6713 GCA_032160665.1 Pseudonocardiales bacterium | reverse complement strand
CGCCGGGACACGAAGCGTGCGTGAGACGACCGGATCCGACGAACCGGTGACGAAACCGTCAGCCGCCGACACGACGCAGACCGACCCCCAGCTCGGCGAGATCGCTCGCATGTTGGGGCGGCGGCTGTCGCCGGTACTTCTTCCCGGCCTTCTGGCTGGTGTATCTCGGCCAGCCAGTCGATGGCGCAACCGCGTGGAAGCGGTGCACGCCGCCGACGAGCGAGGTTGGCGGTAACCCATCCGCGCGCGCATCTGCCCGCCACCGGCTGACCTTCCTGCGCCACGCACGCCCACACCCACCAGGCGCAGGAACATCAACGCCCCTCGCCCGCCACCGGCTGATCTTCCTGCGCCACGCACGCCCACACGCACCAGGCGCACGAACGTCAACGCCCCTCGCCCGCCACCGGCTGATCTTCCTGCGCCACGCACGTCCACACGCACCAGGCGCAGGAACGTCAACGCCCCTCGCCCGCCACCGGCTGATCTTCCTGCGCCACGCACGTCCACACACCAGGCGCAGGAACGTCAACTCCCCTCATCCGAGGGGCATCGCACTCGGCGGATCAGACGTGGGGCAGAACCTCGGACGCGACCAGTTCGATGTGCTCCAGGTCGGACAGGTCGAGCACCTGCAGGTACATCCGGGTGACGCCGATCCGCGCGTACGCCCCGATCTGGTCGACCACCTCGGCCGGCGTTCCGACCAGCCCGATCCCGCGCAGGTCGCTCACGTCGCGCCCGATCGCCTCAGCTCGCCGCGCGAGTTCCGCGTCGTCGCGTCCGACGCACAGCACCTGGGCCGACGAGTACACCAACGACCGGCCGGTCTCGGCCGCCGCCGCCCGCACCCGGTCGAGCGTCGCGCCGGTCTCGTCCACTGGCTCGAATCCCACGTTGAACTCGTCGGCATATTGGGCCGCAAGCCGCGCGCCCTTCTTCTTACCGGCGCCGCCGAGGATGAGCGGCGGCGGCGACTGAACCGGTTTGGGCAGGGCCGGCGACTGCGCCAACTGGTAGTACGTCCCGTCGTAGTCGAACGTCTGGCCGGACGGTGTCGTCAGCAGGCCGTGCACGATCTCGACCTGCTCGGCGAAGCGGGCGAAGCGCTCGCGCACGTCGTAGAACGGGATGCCGTAGGACGTGTGCTCCTGCTCGTACCACCCGGCGCCGAGGCCCAGCTCGACGCGTCCACCGCTCATCTGGTCGACCTGCGCGACCGAGATCGCCAATGGCCCGGGCAGCCGGAACGTCGCCGGGCTGACGAGCGTCCCAAGCCGGATCCGCGAGGTCTCGCGGGCCAACGCAGCGAGCGTCAGCCACGCGTCCGTCGGTCCGGGCAGGCCCGAGCCCGAGCCCATCGCTTGGTAGTGGTCGGATCGGAAGAACGCGTCGAAGCCGAGGTCCTCGGCCGCCTTGGCCAGGCGAGCCAGGTCGTCGTACGTCGCGCCCTGCTGGGGTTCGGTGAAGATACGTAGCTGCATACCTTTGACCCTAAAGGGCCGCTAAATCCGATCGAGTCAGAGGTTGCGCTCGTAGATCAGCCGGAGCCCCAGGAGGGTGAGCTCGGGCTCGTAGTGGGTGACCGTCTCGCTGTGATCGATCACCAGCGTCGCCAGCCCGCCGGTGGCGATCACTTGGACGGTCTCCGGAGCGTCCGGCACGAGTGTCGCGCTCAGCCGGCGGACCATGCCGTCGACCTGCCCGGCGAAGCCGTAGAGGATGCCCGACTGCAAGGATTCGACGGTGTTCTTGCCGATGGGGCTGCGCGGCGCCACGAGCTCGACCGCACGCAGCTGCGCGGCCCGCGACGCCAGCGCGTCCAGCGAGATCTCGATGCCCGGCGCGAGTGCACCGCCGAGGAAGTCGCCCCGGGCGCTGATCACGTCGAAGTTCGTCGACGTCCCGAAGTCCACGACGATGCAAGGACCGTCGACGAGGAAGTGCGCCGCCGCCGTGTTGCAGATGCGGTCGGTGCCGACCTCTTTGGGGTTGTCGGTGAGGACGCTGACGCCGGTGCGTACGCCGGGCTCGACCAGGACGGTCGGGAGGTCCGCGTAGTAGCGCGAGAGCATCGTGCGCAGCTCGCGCAGGACGGCGGGCACCGTGGAGCACGCCGCGATACCAGAGACCGGGATATCGGCGAGCAGGCCGCGAAAGGTCAGCGCGAGCTCGTCGGCCGTGTCCCGGGCGTCGGACTTGATGCGCCAGGAGTCGCGCAGCTCGTCGCCCTCGAACACCCCCATGACGATGTTGGTGTTGCCGACGTCGATCGCGAGCAGCATGCGGTAGCCCCTAGATGTCCAGCCCGATGTCCAGGACCGGCGCGGAATGCGTGAGTGCGCCGACTGCAAGGTAGTCGACGCCCGTCTCGGCCACCTCGCGCGCGTTGTCGAGAGTCAACCGGCCGGACGCCTCGAGCCGCGCCCGCCCGGCCGAGTACGCGACCGCTTCACGCATCTGGGCGGGGGCCATGTTGTCGAGCAGGACGAGGTCGGCGCCGGCGTCGATGACCGCGCGGGCCTGCTCGAGCGTGTCGACCTCGATCTCGAGCGGCAGCCCCGGGTAAGCGGCGCGGACCCGTTCGAATGCGGCGACCACGCCACCCGCGGCGACGACGTGGTTGTCCTTGACGAGGGCCGCGTCCGAGAGCGACATCCGGTGGTTGACCCCGCCTCCGCAGCGCACCGCGTACTTCTCGAGCGCGCGCAGGCCGGGCATCGTCTTGCGGGTGTCGCGGATCTGGGCGCCGGTGCCCTCGACCGCGTCCACCCACCGCCGGGTCAGGGTGGCGACCCCCGACAGGTGGCACAGCAGGTTCAGCGCGGTGCGCTCGGCGGTGAGCAGGTCGCGCATCGGGCCGCGGACGGTGGCCAGCACCTCGCCGGGCGCCACGCGGGCACCGTCGGCGCTGCCGAACTCGACCTGCACCCGGCCCTGACCGACCGTCTCGAAGACGTAGGCGGCCACCGCCAGCCCGGCGACCACACCGTCCTGGCGCGGCACCAGGTCGGCCAGGGCGAGCGAGCCGGCGTCCACCGTGGCCTTCGTCGTGACGTCGCCGGCGTCGCCCAGGTCTTCGGCCAGCGCGCGCGCCACCACTTCGGCGTAGGCCCCCACGTCCAGTTCACTCACCGCTTCGCACCTTTCAGCTCCCCAATTCGGCCGCGACAGGGGCGCTCAAAGGTGCAAAGCGCGGGGCGAGCGAGCCGTCGGGGCCGAGCGTGGTGTCGACGTGGCCGCGCCAGCGCCGGTCGTCGGTGGCGGGGAAGTCGTCGCGCCAGTGGGCGCCGCGGGTCTCGTGACGCAACGCCGCGGCCTGGACGAGCGCACCCGCGACGGTGAGCAGGTTCGTCGTCTCCCACGCCTCGGTGCCCGCGGTGCCGCCCTCGCGCCCCGCGAGGTCGGCCAGCCCCTCAGCCGCCATCGTCAGTCCGTTCGCGTCGCGCAGCACGCCGACGTCACGCGACATCAGATGCTGCAGCTCGCTGCGGGCCGACTCGTGCAGCAGCACCCCGGCCGCGGGGCAGGCGGCGAGGTCGGCGGCCGGTTCGGCCGGGCCCGCGAGCCGCGCGACCACGGTCTCGGCAATCCGACGGCCGAACACCAGGCCCTCGAGCAAGGAATTGGACGCCAGCCGGTTCGCGCCGTGCACGCCCGTGCACGCGGACTCGCCGCAGACGAACAACCCGGGCAGTGACGACTCGCCGACCAGGTCGGTCCGCACGCCCCCGCTCGCGTAGTGGCAGGCGGGGACGACCGGGATCACCTCGCGCACCGGGTCGATGCCGAGCGAGAGCAGCGTCTCGTAGATCGTCGGGAAGCGGACCCGCCACTTCTCCGCCCCGAAGGCGGTGGCGTCGAGCCATACGTGCTCGGCTCCCGTCTCCCGCATCCGTCGCAGGATCGCCTTGGCGACGACGTCCCGCGGCGCGAGGTCGGCGAGCTCGTGCTGCCCCCGCATGAACGGCACGCCGCCGTCGTCGACGAGCACCGCGCCCTCGCCCCGCACCGCTTCACTGACCAGCGGCTGCTGCCCGCGCGAGCGCGGCCCGAGCCAGGCGACGGTCGGATGGAATTGCACGAACTCGAGGTCACGCACCGCGGCGCCGGCCCGCAGCGCGGCGGCCACGCCGTCGCCCGTCGACACGCTCGGATTCGTCGTCGACGCGTACACCTGGCCGATCCCGCCGGTGGCCAGGACGACGGCGCGGGCCCGCACCGCTCCGACGCCGTCGCGCTGCCCCTCGCCCATCACGTGCAGGGTCAGCCCGGCGACGGCGCCGTCGGCGGTCCGAAGCAGGTCGAGGACCAGCGCGTGCTCGATCACCGCGACGTCGGTCGCGTCCAGGACGCGGGTCACGAGCGCCCGCTGGATCTCGGCGCCGGTGGCATCGCCGCCGGCGTGGGCGATCCGGTCGCGGTGGTGGCCGCCCTCGCGCGTCAGCGAGAGCTGGCCGTCCCCCGCGCGGTCGAAGCGAGCCCCCATCTGCGCGAGCTCGCGGACCGCCGCCGGGCCTTCGCGCACCAGGGTGCGCACCGCGGCGTCGTCACAGATCCCCGCTCCGGCGACGATCGTGTCGGCGAAGTGCTGTTCGGGTGAGTCGCCGGCGCCGAGCGCGGCCGCGATGCCGCCTTGCGCCCAGCGGGTGGAACCGGCCGCCAGGACGTCCTTCGTGACGAGCAGGACGCGCAACGCGGACTGCCGGCTGATGTGCAACGCGGTGGTCAGCCCGGCGATGCCGGAACCCACGACCACGACATCGGTCTCGACGTCCCAGCCCGGATCGGGAGCGGCGAGCCGGACCGGCAGCCTCACAGCTGCACCGCCACGTTGTCGATCAGCCGGGTGCGGCCGACCCGCGCCGCTACGAGCAGCCGGGCGGCTCCATGCTCGGGCGCGTCGCCGAGATCGGCCGCCCGCAGCTCGAGGTAGTCCACCGCGACACCCGGCGCCGCGGCCAGCACCGTCCGGGCCGCGGTCAGCACGGCGGCCGCACCGCCGGCTGCGGCGTCGCGCCCGGCGAACAGGGCGCGCGACAGCGCCAACGCTTCGCTGCGCTCCTCGGCCGACAGGTAGAGGTTGCGGCTTGACAGCGCGAGGCCGTCCGACTCGCGCACGGTGGATACGCCCGCGACGGCGACCCCGAGGTCGAGGTCGGCGGCCATCCGCCGGATCAGCGCGAGCTGCTGGTAGTCCTTCTCGCCGAAGAACCCGACGGCGGGACGGATCAGGCTGAAGAACTTGGCGACGACGGTCAGCACTCCGGTGAAATGCGTGGGGCGCGACGCTCCCTCGAGCAGCGCGCCGAGCACGCCGGGGTGGACGCTCACCTGCGCCTCCCCGCCCGGGTAGACATCGGCAACGCTGGGCGCCCACACGGCGTGTGCGCCGAGCCGCTCGCACACAACGAGGTCGTCCTCCAGCGTGCGCGGGTAGGTGGCGAGGTCCTCGTTGGCCCCAAACTGCATCGGGTTGACGAAGATCGTGACGAGGACGGACTGGCAGGTGTCGCGGGCCGCCTCGATGAGCGCGGCGTGCCCGGCGTGCAGCGCACCCATGGTGGGGACGAGCCCGAGCGGTCCGTCCAATTCGTCCAGCACTCCGATCAGGTCGGCGCGGGATCGGGCCAATGCGGTCACGACGCCTCCAGGACGGCGAGGACGGCGGCGGCTTGGTCGGCGGTGAGCCGGCCGGACGCCTGGGCGCGCGCGGCCGTCCGGCGCGCCAACGCCACCTAGGAGGGCCGGACCTCGGGGGCCGCGCGGGCGAGCGTGCGCACGTGCGTCGTCAGCGTGGCCACGTCACCCCGCGACACCGGACCGGTCAGCGCGGCGTCGCCCAGGCGCAGCACGTTGTCGAGCGAGGCGCTGAGCAGCGGCGCGACCAAGCGCGCCGGCTCGGCCACGCCGACGCCGGCCAGCAGGGCCAGCGCGTCGTTCACGAGCGTCACCAAATGGTTGGACGCCACAGTCAGCGACGCGTGATAGAGCGGACGCGCGGACTCGGGCACCCACACCGGCTCGCCGCCCATTTCGACGACCAGTGACTCGGCGACCGGACGCAGTTCGTCGAGTGCAGTGACGCCGAACGTGGCGCCGTCGAGGCGGTCGAGGTCTTCCGGACGGTCGGCGAAGGTCATCACCGGGTGCAGGGCCAGGGCGAGCACACCGCGCGCGGCCGCGGGGTCGAGCACGCCGATGCCCTGCGCGCCGGACGTGTGCGCGGCGAGCTGACCCGCGCGCCACGCCCCGGTGTCGGCCAACCCGGACACCAGCGGGCGCAGGACGTCGTCCGGCACGGCGAGCAGAACGAAGTCCGAGATCGCGACGGCGTCGTCGGCGGCCATGAGCGGAACCCCGGGCAGCATCCGATCGGCCCGCGCCACTGACTCGGCCGACACGCCGCTGGCCGCGACGATCTCGTGGCCCGCGCGCGAGAGCGCGGCGCCCAGCGTGCTGCCGACGCGCCCGACCCCGACGACGCTGACGCGCAGCCGCGCTGGTCGCCCTGTGGTCAAAAGCGTGTCCTCGACGTTGTCCGGCAAGTCGCCCGCGAGCCTACTGCCGGGTCGTTGCGGACCGGCCGCGGCCGGTAGGTTACCCGCGTGAGCGAAGCTGGCGAGCGAACCATACGTGCCGGGCTTGGCCGGTCGGCCCGAGCGAAGCGAGGCCGCGTGAGCGAAGCTTGCGAGCGAACCATAGGTGCCGGG